>NZ_JBLVOH010000229.1:5477-12761 GCF_053543675.1 Microbacterium umsixpiens | reverse complement strand
GGAGTCGGGGCGGATGACTCCGGCGAGCACGAGGAGCAGCGTGCTCTTCCCCGATCCGGATGCCCCCATGATCGCCACGGCTTCGCCGTCGAGGATCGTCAGCGAAACCCCGTCCAGCGCGACCGTCGAACCATAGCGATGGGTCAGGTCGGTGGCACGGATGCGCGGTATCCGGTCACGGCTGGCGACGTTGTGGGCGTGATCTGATGCGTGCATGGAGCACACGCTAAGAGGCGCCGGCTCACGCGAACACCAACCACGGGTTGAGGTCTTCGGCTCCCTCGAGGTCGGCTAGCGTGGTGCGCATGCATCCCCGTATCCGTGTCTCCCACAGCCAGATCGAAGGCGGTGCCGCATGAGCACCGACGTGTGGTTCCTCGCAGCGAACGCGAACGCCTCGTTCGACGAGTTCGTCGCCGCATTCCAGCCGGGCGATGCCGGGCGTGACTTCGGCGAGGGGCAGACCCTGCTGCACCGCGCTCTGACCAACGGCGACCTGTCGGCACGCGTGGCGATCAGTTCGTTCCTGCTCGACGAGGGGGCCGATGCCACCGCCCTCTCCGGGGTCGGTGGCGAGCGGAACACCGTGCTGCACGCCCTGCTCGGCCGGGGTGACCACGACGTGCCGACGGAGGTGCCGTTGCTGCGCCGTCTCATCGAGGCGGGTGCCGACATCAATCACTTCTCCGGTCGGTTCCGCACTCCGCTGCTCACGATCGCCCGTCAGGCGAAGTTCTCGGATGCCACGCTGGCACCGTTCTACGACGTGTTCTTCGAACAGCCGGACCTCGATCTGCTGGCAACGGCGAAGGATGGACGCTCGGTGTACGAGAGCATCCAGCTCATGCGCGAACCGCATCGTTCCGACCTGAAGCGCCGTGCGGCCGCCTACCTCGCAGAGCGCGGCCAGCAGGCTCCCGAGACCCCAGCGAAAGAGTAGGGAGAGGACCATGAGGCCCGCCGACATCATCACCAGCGCGGTGAAAAACACCCTGAAGCCGTATCTCCTGCAGAAGGGGTTCGAGGCGGATGGAACCACCAAGTTCCGACGTTCGGTCGGTGAGACGGTCCAGACAGTGGAGATTCAGCGCAGTCGCGTCGGCGGGGCGCAAGGCTTCGTGTACCTCAACGGCATCATCCACCTGCCGGCAATCCACGAACTTCTGGTCGGGGTGGATAGTAGGCCACGCCCGAGTAGTTTCATGTTCCGCCCCCACAACGTCGATCGGAGCCTCCCCGAGGCGATCACCATCACGCAGGAATCCGACCCGGCCGACATCGGTGCGGTGGGGGTTCGCGGTATCGACGCGTTGCTCGGCAGGATGAACGAGTTCACGACGACGGCCGATGCCGTCGACTATCTCTCCGGCAAGAAGCTCAGCCTCTTCGAGGGCGTCTTCGCGTGGTACCTGCAACACGATCAACTGGACCGCGCACAGGCCTTCGTCACCGGACTCCACGAGTACTTCGGTGCACAGCCGCGGTGGGAGAAATTCGCGAAGATGCTCGACGACGTCGCCGCGCACATCTCCCCGGAAACGCCCTGGCGAACCTGGCTCGCCACCCCGTGACCGGCGCGATCGGATGACCGGCAGCACGCCGCAGCCGCTGGTCGAGCTGCTGATCGAGGGCGTCGATCTCGAGCTGGTCGATGTCACGCTCGAGCCTCCGTCGGTGCCGACGACGCTCGCGTGGTGCTGGGCGCACCTCGACCGTTCGGTTCCGGATCCTTCACGCGTGCAGTTGGTGGTGACCGGATACATGGCCGGTTCGGTGGCGCGCTGGTCTCCCGAGAAGGACACCGCGGGAATCCATACCGTCGAGCACGGTGCGGGACTCTCCGCAGGGAAGACGATCCGGCTGCCGGACGGCCGCGCCGTCGTGCTGCTCCACGCGCACCACTTCCGCAATGATCTCGACCGCGACCAGACCGAGGTCAACGAACTGATCGCCAGGCGCGTGCTCGTGCACGAAACGCAGCACGTCGTCATGCACCAGAACCGACAGGTCTACCAGCCTGATGCGACCGCGAGCTTCCGTGATCTCAATCTCGTGGGCGGAGCTGCAGCGATCATCGAGGAGTACCGGGCAGAGATCAGTGTCGGCGAAGAGTTCCGCCGCGGCGAGCCGCTGTGGGAGCCGCCCGCGATCATCGCCGACCTGCAGGCCAACCTCGATGTCGCCGTCGCCACGTATCAAGGTCATCGCTCCGTCGATCGGCTGGTGTTCGAAGCGACGACCTGCGTGCTGATCGGGTGGCGCGGACTCGCATATGCCGCCGCCCGGGACGTGGTCGTGCCCGACGGCGGATTCCTGAACGTGGTCCGCACGGACCCGGTGTGGTTGCGCGGATTCGACGGCCACTGGGCCTCCTTCGCCGCCATGCTCGAGCGCATCGAACCCGCGGATGCCGTCATGTCTCGACAGGAGCTGGATCACGCCGCCGCGGAGTTCGCCCGGATTCTCGGCCTCTCGATGGCCGGCCTCGGCTTCCGCTGGCAGGGCGACATGTTCGCGATCGAGCCATGGTTCGTCGAGTCCTCGACGTACGCGGCCGCTCGCGTCGACGCGGTGACGGCCATGCAGCGGCTGCGGATGAAATGGGCCCGTCGCCCCGCGCTGGGTGGCCGCATCGCGAGTTGAGGGGTCGTCGCAGCCTCGACCTATGGTGGAAACACGGTCAGATAGAACACGGCCAGATAGGAGATGGATGATGCCGAGCGCATACGGATCAGCGAAGTCAGGTTCCTACGAGGACTTCGTCGCCCTCTACGACGGAGACGCTCACGCTGTCGGCTCCACCGGGCTGACCCTGCTGCATCGTGCGCTCGGAAACCGCCACCTCGACGCCCGCATCGCGATCTCGAATCGGCTGCTCGACGACGGGGCTGATGCGGGAGCAATCGTCGCGCCGGAAGGGTATTCGACGCTGCACATCCTCTTCTCCCAGACCTCCCACGATTTCGCCGGCGAGGTGCCGCTCGTCGAGCGACTCCTGGAGGGTGGGGCAGACGTGAATGCCAACGCCGCCCGCTGGGGCACGCCGCTGCAGACGCTCGCGGGGCTGCACAAGTACTCCGACGAAGAGCTCGCGCCCTTCTACGACGTGCTTTTCGCGCGCGACGATCTCGATCTCCTCACGCCGGCAGGCGAGGGGATCAGCACGCTCGAGACCAGCCGCCGGTTCGAAGAACATCGTGCGAACCTCACCGCGCGGATGGAGCAGTACCTCTGACGCCGGAGGGCTCACGCGACCTCAGCCGAGCAGTTCCACCCCGAATCCCGACACGACGGTCCGCAGTTCGGCGAGATAGCGCTGCGCCTGCTCGGTGAGCGGGATCGCGGAGTGGCCGATCCAGCCGATCTCGATGCGCTCGTCGACGTCGAGCGGGATGGCGACGATCTCGGGGTCGAGGTCGTCACTGATGATGCCCGTCGAGATGGTGTACCCGTCGAGTCCGATCATGAGGTTGAAGATCGTCGCGCGGTCGGAGACGCGGATGTCCTGCGGGCTCGAGAGGGTGGAGAGGATCTCTTCAGCGAAGTAGAAGGAGTTGTTCGCGCCCTGATCGAAGGTCAGGCGCGGCACCTCGGCGAGGTCGTCGAGGGTCACGCGATCCCGCGAGGCGAGGGGATTCTTGCGGGAGATGAAGATGTGCGGCTCCGCGACGAAGAGCGGGTGGAACGCGAGCCCGGAGTCGCGGAGCAGCTTGTCGATGACGTTGCGGTTGAAGTCGTTGCGATAGAGGATCCCCAACTCGCTGCGGAGGGTGCGGACGTCTTCGATGATGTCCCACGTGCGCGTCTCCCGGAGCGAGAACTCGTACTCGGCCGCCGAGGTCGCCTTCACCATCCGCACCAGCGCGTCGACCGCGAACGAGTAATGCTGCGTCGACACTCCGAGCAGGCGTCGAGACGGCGGCCGGTCGAGGTAGCGCTGCTCGAGGAGCGCGACCTGCTCGACGACCTGCCGGGCGTAGCCGAGGAACTCCACACCATCGGTGGTGAGTGTCACGCCGCGCGCGGAGCGGAGGAGGAGCACACGGTCCACTCGGCTCTCGAGGTCTTTCATCGCCGCCGACATCGTGGGCTGCGCGACGTAGAGCAGGTCGGCGGCGGCGCTGATGGATCCCTCCGCGGCGACCTCGATGTAGTAGGTGAGTTGCTGCAGGGTGATGCCGCTCGAACGCTTGGCCATAGCCTCAGACTATGCCACGGCATAGTCTGAGGACATTTCTCGATAGGGGTGCCCGCACTGCACCATGGAGTCACCCCCTTTCGCGAGGCCGAGCCCGGCCGATCAGCTCACCGATTGGCAACCTCATGGCCCACGACTTCACGTTCCGCATCACGACGACCCGCTTCGACGAGGACTACTCGCCGTCGGACAACTCCCGGATCACCACGAACTTCGCCAACCTGGCGCGCGGTGAGCACCGCCAGCAGAACCTCCGCAACGCCCTGTCGATGATCGACCGTCGATTCAACGATCTCGCGGACTGGGACAACCCGAACGGCGACCGCTACACCGTCGAACTCGAGATCGTCTCCGTCGCGGTCCAGTTCGCCGCAGCGGGCGAGGACCAGGACTTCCCGCTGCTCGAGGTCCTGGACATCCAGATCGTCGACCGCCTCACCGGAAAGCGCAGCCACGGGATCGTGGGGAACAACTTCTCGTCCTACATCCGCGACTTCGACTTCAGCGTGCGGCTTCCGGCGGCGACGGCAGCGGCAGGAGGGTTCACCATTCCCTCCGACTTCGGCGACCTGCACGGCAAGCTCTTCCAGCACTTCCTCGACTCGGCCGCCTACCGGGAGCGCTTCGCGGTGTCGCCCGTGATCTGCATCAGCGTCTCGACGAGCAAGACCTACCGCCGCACCGAGAACCACCACCCGATCCTCGGCGTCGAATACGAGCAGAAGGACCCGTCGCTGACCGACGCGTACTTCGGGAAGATGGGTCTCTCGGTCCGGTACTTCATGCCGCGTGGCAGCGTCGCGCCGCTGGCGTTCTACTTCCGCGGCGACCTGCTCGACGACTACACGAACCTGCAGCTCATCGGCACGATCAGCACCATGGAGACGTTCCAGAAGATCTACCGACCGGAGATCTACAACGCGAACTCGGCCGCAGCGAAGGTCTATCAGCCGAGCCTGGAGCAGCAGGACTACTCGGTGACGAAGATCGCCTACGACCGCGACGAGCGCAGCCGGCTCGCGGCCGAGCAGGGGAAGTACACGGAGGAGCACCTCATGAAGCCGCACGGTGAGCTGCTCGAGCAGTGGGCCGACGGCAGTTCCGCCGCCTCCCTGGTCTCCGTCGGATGATGACCGGAGAATCCCCGATCGTGAACACGCTCCTTCCCACCTCGATCGTCGGCAGCCTGCCCAAGCCGTCCTGGCTCGCGCAGCCGGAGACCCTCTGGTCTCCCTGGAAGCTGGAGGGGGAGGCGCTGGTCGAGGGCACGCAGGATGCGCTGCGCATCGCCGTGCAGGAGCAGCGCCTCGCGGGCCTCGACATCATCAGCGACGGCGAGCAGACCCGCCAGCACTTCGTCACGACCTTCATCGAGCACCTTTCCGGCGTCGACTTCGATCAGCGCGAGACCGTCCGCATCCGCGACCGCTACGACGCCAGCGTGCCGACGGTCGTCGGTGCCGTGGGTCGGGAGAAGCCCGTGTTCGTGGAGGACGCGAAGTTCCTCCGCCAGCAGACCGACCAGCCGATCAAGTGGGCGCTGCCCGGTCCGATGACCATGATCGACACTCTCTACGACCGCCACTACAAGAGCCGCGAGAAGCTGGCCTGGGAGTTCGCGACGATCCTCAATCGGGAGGCGAGAGAACTCGAGGCGGCGGGGGTCGACATCATCCAGTTCGACGAGCCGGCGTTCAACGTGTTCTTCGACGACGTGCGGGACTGGGGAGTCGCGGCGCTCGAGCGGGCGGCCGAGGGGCTGCGCGCCGAGACCGTGGTGCACATCTGCTACGGCTACGGGATCAAGGCGAACACCGACTGGAAGGCGACCCTCGGCGCGGAGTGGCGGCAGTACGAGACGTCGTTCCCGCTGCTGCAGCGCTCGAGCATCGACACCATCTCGCTCGAGAGTCACCACTCCCACGTCCCCCTCGACCTCATCGAACTCATCCGCGGCAAGAAGGTCATGCTCGGAGCCATCGACGTGGCCAGCGAGACCATCGAGACGCCGGAAGAGGTTGCGGACACCCTCCGCGACGCGCTCCGTTTCGTCGATGCCGACAAGCTCGTGGCGAGCACGAACTGCGGCCTGGCGCCGTTGCCTCGTGACGTCGCACGTGGAAAGCTGCACGCGCTCAGCGCGGGTGCCGCTCTTCTTCGCGAAGAGCTCGCCGTGGTCGAGGACTGACTGCGCGGCACCGGCGCCGCGAGCCGCTAGCATCCGCCGGGTGAGCGGGCAAGGGGCGCGGGGATGCAGCGCTGGTGCCGTAGAACGGCATTATGCAATCGATCCTGTATGGCGGCGAAGAGTTCCTGACCGGTGACGACATCGCGGACGCTCTGCTGGCGTACGGGCGCGCGCTGGGCGATGAGGAGCGCGCGGAGATCATCGAGATACCGGTGCGGGAGCAGGATGGCACCGTCGTGTCGGCGAAGTTCCTGATCGGTCCGGCCAGCCAGATCGTGGCGAAGGCGATCAGCGGCAGCGGGCCGGAGCTGGAGGATCCCGAACTGGTCCGTCGTCTGCAGGCGCTCACCCGCGGCGTTGAGTCCCCCTCGGGGCCGCCCCTCGACGCGCCCGAGGGCCCGGAGTACGAGCACGGCTAGACCGCGCGTACAGTTCTTCTCATGGGAACTCTGGAGTACAACAGTTCGCGCCCCGCGATCGAGATCGACGATGCCACTCTGGCGCACCTCAAGATCGTGATCGGCACGAAGCTCCGCCGCAACGAGAGCTTCATGATGACCTGGCTGCCGAAGCCTGAAGTGCAGTCGGGGCGGTTGAGCATCTGGGTGCACCCGAGCATCCCGTTGGTCTTCGAGTTCGACAAGCCGACGCTGCCGAGGGTCGAGGCCAACCGGGTCACGCACATGATGGAGCAGTTGAACTCGCGCGGGGAACTCGTCCTCGATCAGCTCTGAACCGTCACGCGGCCAGCCCTCGGCGTTCCAACGGAGGCGCGGGGGTGAGGCGTCGAGGTCGGCGAGCAGCGCGGTCGGGTCGGCGACGGGGAACATCGTGATGAGTCGGCGACCCTGTGCGGGGGAGTCGAGCGCGTAGGCGAGCGCCGAGGGGTGGGGCCCCC
>NZ_JBLVOH010000229.1:4711-5457 GCF_053543675.1 Microbacterium umsixpiens | reverse complement strand
ATCGGCGACCGCGACGACGGCATCCACGTCGCCGAGTCGTTGCCGCCGCACCGGCACGCCGGCGATCAGGGTCTCGGCGACCTCGGTCACGCGGTCGAGGAGTGTGCGCTCGCCGATCCAGGGGACGAAGGCATCGGGGGCCAGTCCGCACGCGCGGGCCAGCTCACCGCCGAGCCAGCGATCGCGCTTCAGGCCGTACGGAGTGGGCGTGGTCGAGAGCAGATAGCCGTACACGTGCAGCAGTCCGGCGTTGCCGACCGGCCACGCCGAGTCCAGACCTGCGCGGTCGTGCAGCGCTTCGAAGGTCGACCGTGACAGCACCGGCGCTCCGACGTTCTCGTCCACGGCGGTGGATCGGCCCCAGCGGGCGAAGCGCTCGTCCCGAGCATCGGCATCGATCGCCGGACCGAGCCAGTCGAACATCGACAGCACGTCGGCGGCGTCGTGCGCGGTAGCCGCGGCATCCAGTCGTTCGATCACGACGATGAGCGTAGCGGGCGCGGATGCCCGCATCGGAACCGGAGTTCACGCACTGTTCACACAGGATGGTCGTATCGTCCATGAACGACTGTAAGTATGGACGCATCGTCCCGATCCTGACCAGGAGAACCGTGCTCCCCACCATCGTCCTCGACTTCGACGGCACCATCGCGCTCGGCGCGGGGCCGCTCGAAGCCTTCGCCCGCGCCGTCGCCATCTCCGCCGACGACCCGACGTTCGCGGATCGCGCGATGTCCGACCTCGCC
>NZ_JBLVOH010000229.1:3474-4691 GCF_053543675.1 Microbacterium umsixpiens | reverse complement strand
GAGACCGACGCCCGCGACGGCTACGACGTGATCAGCACACTCGCCACCGGACAGGGAGTGACCGCCGATGCGCTCGAGGCCGCCTACCAGTCGTCGCGGGCACTGCTGGGCTCCGAGCACGCGGCGATCGCGCCACCGGCAGGGCTCGCCGACTTCCTGACCCGTGTCCACCCGCAGGTCCGGCTGGTGCTCGCGACCAATGCGCCCGGTGCCGGCATCCGCCCCGTCCTGGACGGGTGGGGCATCACCCCCCTGTTCGACGACCTGCACTTCACGGTCGGCAAGCCCTCGGGGCTCATCCCCATCATCCAGGCGGCGATCGCCGAGGGGCCGGTGCTCTCGGTCGGTGACATCTTCGAGTTCGACCTCGCACCGGCCGCCGCGCAGGGCGCAGCCACGGCGCTCGTCGGCGCCACCGCCGAACGCTCCCCGGCCGCCGTCACGATGCGCGGCCGGACCATCGCCGACCTCTATGGCGACATCGAAGCCTGGGCCGCGACTGCGGCTTCCAGTACCCCCCGCAGCACCACCCTCACCGAAAGGCACGATCCGAATGCGTAAGTCCTTGCTCACCACGGGCATCGCCGCCGTCGCCGTTCTGGCGCTCGCCGGCTGCAGCAGCAGCGCACCCGACGAGACGGCAGACGAGACGACCGAATGGCCGTCCTCCATCACCCTTTCGCTGGTCCCGTCGGTCGAGGGCGAAGACCTCGCCCAGGCCCTCGACCCGCTCACCACGTACCTGTCCGAGAACCTCGACATCGAGGTGAAGGGGGTCGTCGCCTCCGACTACGCCGCCACGGTCGAGGCCCTCGGCACCGACCAGGCGCAGGTCATCATCACCGACGCCGGATCGCTGTACAACGCGACCGAGCGCTACGATGCCGAGCTCATCCTCCGCGATGTGCGCTTCGGCGCCACCTCGTACGCGTCGGTGGCGTACACGAACAACCCCGACAAGTACTGCGAGGATGAGCCGGTCATGTCGACCTACGCGGCCAGCGGCATCGAGCTCTCGTACTGCAACGGCATCGAAGAGGCCGCCGCCGACGCGACCGGCTCCGGTCCCGCCGGCATCGAGGCGCTCGGTGAGATCGGCGACGGCACGAAGGTCGCCCTGCAGGCAGCCACGTCGCCGGCCGGTTACCAGTACCCCGTCGTCGCGATGCGCGAACAGGGCGTCGACACGGATGCCGGCATCACGCAGGTGCCCGTCG
>NZ_JBLVOH010000229.1:3147-3454 GCF_053543675.1 Microbacterium umsixpiens | reverse complement strand
AAGAGGCCCCGGACATCGCCGAGAAGGTCGTGGCCTTCGCCTACACGGAGATGATCCCCAACGGCGGCGTCGCGGTCACCTCGACACTTCCCGACGACCTCGTCGCGGAGCTCACCGAGCTGCTGGACGGCTACGCCGACTCGTCCGAAGAGGCCGCATCCGTGATGTTCGACCTCGTCGGACTCTCGGACTGGACCAGCGAGACCGCCCCGGACGAGATCACCCGCTACGGCGAGATCCTCGCCGAGTTCTCGAACTGACACGCAGAACTGAGAACAATGCACACTGATCCGCAGCGCGCGGAGGC
>NZ_JBLVOH010000229.1:463-3127 GCF_053543675.1 Microbacterium umsixpiens | reverse complement strand
GCCTCCGCGTCGTGGTCGATCCGTCTCGACGACGTCTCGGTCACCTATCCCAACGGCACCCGCGCCCTCCGCGGTGTCTCCCTCGACATCGCCGCCGGAGAGATGGTCTCCGTGGTCGGTCTCTCCGGCTCGGGCAAGTCCACGCTGATCCGCACGATCAACGGTCTCGTGCCGGTGACGAGCGGTACAGTCACCGTTGGCCCGCACGCGGTCACCGGCATGCGCGGACGGCGGCTCCGTGAGACCCGAGGGCACATCGGCATGATCTTCCAGGGGTTCAACCTCGCTGATCGGGCCAGCGTCTACCGCAACGTGCTGGTCGGTCGGTTCGCTCACACCGCGACCTGGCGGACCGTGCTCGGCCTGAGCACGGCGCAGGATCGCGAGCTCGCCCTGCGCGCACTCGACTCGGTCGGCATGCTCGAGAAGGTCTGGAACCGCGCCGGCCAGCTCTCCGGAGGCCAGAAGCAGCGCGTCGCGATCGCCCGGGCTCTGACGCAGCAGCCGAGCGTCATGCTCGCCGACGAGCCGGTCGCCAGCCTCGACCCGCCCACCGCGCACGCGGTCATGCACGACCTGCGTCGCGTCAACGTCGAGGAGCACCTCACCGTGCTCGTCAACATCCACCTGATGGATCTGGCACGTCAGTACACGACGCGGATGATCGGCCTGCGGGCCGGCGAGGTCGTCTACGACGGGCCGGCAGCGGATGCCGCAGATCACGACTTCGAGCAGATCTACGGCCGTCCGATCCAGCCGAGGGATGTGCTCGGCGCATGATCACCGAAGCCCGCCCTCTCGTCGTGCCGCCCAAGCCGACATCGAGGCTGCGCACCAGCCTCGTCGTCCTGGCGTTCGCCGCGTTCACCGTCGCCACTTGCATCCCGGCGATCGGCGGCATCGAGCTGGACTTCGGTGCGCTCATCCGCAACTGGGACAACGGATCCGTGCTGCTCGTGCAGTTCCTGCAGCCGGACTTCTCGTTCCTGCCGCGCACGTTCGGGCCCATGCTCGAGACGCTCCAGATGGCCGTGGTCGGCGCGGCGGTCGCCGCGGTGATCTCCGTGCCGCTGACGCTGTGGGCCGCCGCTCCGACCAACCCGAACAGTCCGACCCGCATCGCGGTGCGGACCGTCATCAACGTCATCCGGTCGGTCCCCGATCTCGTGTACGCGACCGTCCTGGTCGCGATGGTCGGCGTCGGCGCGCTGCCCGGTCTGCTCACCCTGCTCCTGTTCGACATCGGCATCATCGTCAAGCTGGTGTCGGAGGCGATCGACTCCACTGATCTGCCGGTCATCGAGGCCGGACGCGCCACCGGCGGCGGCCAGACGCAGATCAACCGCAGCGTCGTGCTGCCGCAGACCTGGCCGCTCTTCGCGAACCAGTGGCTGTACACCCTCGAGCTCAACGTGCGCATCTCGGCGATCCTCGGCATCGTCGGCGCGGGCGGCATCGGCCGGCTCCTCGACGAGCGGCGGGCGTTCTACGCCTACGACGACGTCGCCGTGATCGTGCTCGAGATCCTCGTCGTCGTGGTGCTGATCGAAGTGTTCTCGAACTTCCTGCGGAGGCGATTGGTATGACGCTCTCGACCACCGCGCGGGGCATCGGGCTCGAGCTGCCCCGGCATCCCTCCCGTCTCGTCCCGACCGTCGTCGCCGTCATCGTCGGTGTCGTGGTCCTGGCCGCGGCGGCGGGACTGCCGATCCCGTGGAACGACCTCGGATCGCTGCCAGCGCAGATCGCGCACTACCTGACGCTCATGTTCGCCGACCCGAATTGGGAGAAGCTGCCGCAGGCGCTGTTCGAGACGTGGCGGTCGATCTCGATGGCCTGGATCGGCGCGATCGGCTGCGTGATCGTGTCGATCCCGCTCGGCATGCTCGCCGCGAACAACGTCGGACCCGTCTGGGTGCGGCTGCCGCTCCGCGGACTGTTCGCCGTGATCCGCGCCGTGCCCGAAGTCATCATCGCGCTGCTGCTGCTCACCGTCACCGGGCTCACGCCGTTCACCGGTGCGCTGGCGCTGGCGATCGCCGGCATCGGCACGCAGGCCAAGTGGGTCTACGAGACGGTCGAGTCGGTGCAGGAGGGCGCTTCCGAGGCCGTCAAGGCTGCCGGTGGCAACACAGCGCAGGTGACGCGGTGGGCGCTCTGGCCCGCGGCGGCCCCGACGCTGTTGTCGTTCGCGCTCTACCGTTTCGAGATCAACATCCGCACCTCGGCGGTCCTCGGACTCGTCGGTGCGGGGGGAATCGGCAGCATGCTCGCGAACTACACGAACTTCCGCGAGTGGGATACGGTCGGGATGCTGCTGATCGTGGTCGTCATCGCGACGATGCTGATGGATGCGGTCTCCGGTGCGATCCGCCGCCGGATCATGCGCGGCCCGCGGGTCAAGGCGATCGTGGAACCGAAGAAGGAGCGCGCCGATGTGGCAGGGACCCGCTGAGACGCCGCCGACGGCGCGCATCGCGATGCTGGCTCCGTCGATGCAGCCGAGCGAGCGTCGTGTGGCCGAGGCGATCGCCGCCGACGTCGACCTCTCGATCGAGCGTACGGCGCAGGAGATCGCGGATGCCGTCGAGGTCGGTCGCACGACCGTGGTGCGCACCGCCCAGACCCTCGGCTACGACGGTTACCCGCAGCTGCGGGTGGCGC
>NZ_JBLVOH010000229.1:0-443 GCF_053543675.1 Microbacterium umsixpiens | reverse complement strand
CGCGCGCGAGCGGGCGAGTTCGGCGCCATCGCAGGATGCCGCGGCCGATGCCACGATGCTCGGGGCGCTTCGTGGTGCGGTCGACCGCTTCGCGTCCCGCCTGGCACACACCGTCTCCGCGGTCACCGAGGAGACCCTGGCGGCCTTCGTCGGCGAGCTCGACGGTGCGACGCGGCTCCTCGTCGCGGCCAACGGTCTCTCCGCGCCGGTCGGCGCCGATCTCTCGATGCGCCTGACCTCGGCCGGTCGACCCGCCGAGTACGTGGCGGACACCCTCGGCCAGCAGATCACCGCGTCGCAGCTCGGCGCCGGCTCGGCCTGCCTGGTCGTGTCCGGGTCGGGGGTGAATCGCGCATCGATCGACGTGATGACGGCCGCGCGGGCGAGCGGCGCCCGGGTGCTCGCGATCACGTCGTTCCCGCGCTCACCGGTCGCCGAGATGG
>NZ_JBLVOH010000228.1:0-460 GCF_053543675.1 Microbacterium umsixpiens | reverse complement strand
GGAGTCATCCGCCCCGACTCCGGCACGGTGATGCTGCGCACCGAACGCAGCACGGCGGATGTCGCGGCGATGGCGGATCGTGAGCGCTCAGCCCTGCGGTTGACGGAGTTCGGCTTCGTCTTCCAGGACGGGATGCTCATTCCGGAGTTGACCGCCGCGGAGAACGTGTCTCTGCCTCTGCTGTTGAACGGCAGGGGGCGGGCGGAGGCCCAGCAGACCGCCGAGAGTCTGCTCGCGGAGCTGGGCCTGGGCGGGTTGGAAGACCGACGGATCGGCCAGCTCTCCGGCGGACAGGCGCAGCGGGTCGCCATCGCCCGAGCACGAGCGACGAACTCCCGCGTCATCTTCGCCGACGAGCCGACCGGGGCGCTCGATTCGCGCACGGCGTCGGATGTGCTCGGCGTGCTTCTGGCGACGACGTCGGGGCAGGGGTGGTCCCTGGTCGTGGTGACGCATGACG
>NZ_JBLVOH010000227.1:40278-48050 GCF_053543675.1 Microbacterium umsixpiens | reverse complement strand
CCGCGACATCGACGAAGGCGCCGGAGCCGTCGGCGCAGCGCGCCAGCACGCCCGCGGCGTGAGCGGTGTACACGTGCTCGTCGACGGTGTTGCCGTTCGCATCGCGAACCGTCACGGTGTCGCCGTTGCCCAGACCGAAGACGAAGTTCGCGGGCTGGTCGAACACGAAGTACGCGCCCGGCTGCAGCGTCGTGCCGGCCGGCAGCGGGGTGGTCTCACCCGTGTGACCGGTCGGGTCGTTGTCCATGACGGTCCAGCCGGACAGGTCGACGGCCGTGCTGCCGGTGTTCGTGACCTCGACCCAGTCGGTGGTGTCGCCGTTGGACTCGATCTCGTTGATCACGACGTCGGGCATGACGCACGAGTTGGCGGCTCCAGGGGTCGAGTGCGCGAGAACGAACGCGCCGACGCCGTCCGGGCAGCGTGCGAGCGTGGCGGCGGAGAAGTCTCCGTCGATCGCCGCGTGCCCCTCCCACGGGAGGGTGTCGTCGATCTGCGCTGCTGCCGCGTCGAACAGGCGGATGCGGTCGGCGCTGCCGATGCCGATGGGGTCGCGGAACGCGGCCTCGGCTCCTCCGACGAGACCGATCGTGCCCTCATCGACGACGAGGAACTCGCCCGCTCCGATCTGCGTGCCGGCCAGGAACTGCCAGCGGTGATCGTCGGAGTTGTCGCGGATCTCGTAGCCCGAGATGTCGAGCGCCTCGGTTCCGGGGTTGTAGAACTCGACCCAGTCGGCGGGCTGCGAGTCGGCCTCGTTGATCACGATGGAGCCGGCGACGGGAGCGACCGTGCAGTCGTTCGCTGCGCCGGGGGTCGCTGTCGTGGCATGCGCCCACTCGCCCGTGCCGTCGGCGCACCGTGCCCACACCGACAGCGGCGCGGTGTTCTCGTAGGCGTAGGAGTCGGCCTCGGCGCCGCTCGGGTCGAAGAGCACGACCTCGTCGCCCTTGCCGAGACCGAACGGGAAGTCGACGTCCTTCACGAGCACGAGGAACTCACCGGGGTCGAGAGCCGTACCCTCGGGGGCTGCGCCGAAGCTGTCGCGCTTCTCGTCGGCGACCTTCCATCCGGCGAGATCGATCGTCTCGGCACCCGCGTTGTAGATCTCGATCTGGTCGGCGAGGCCGGTCGCCGCGTCGTCGTAGACGATCTCGTTGAGCACGAGGCTCGGGGCGGCCGAGACCGTCTCTGCGGGGCGGATGCCGGGAGAGGCGCCGATGGCGGCGGCGGGAGTGGCGAGCAGGGCGGCGGCGCTCAGTGCGCACACCGCCGCGACCGCGGCTGCGGATTGCAGGCGGGGCATGGAGGACTCCTGGGGGTCGGCCGGCAGGCCCCAGGCGGGGCCCGACCGGACTCAGTCGGGTACCAGCCCAGACCACCGATCCCGCGTGGCCGCGAAGAATCCCTCCGGTGCACGGAAGGTGAACGGGAGGTGGCGACTTCCCGTTCCCGCTCGCGAAGCCTCAGGCGATGCGGGTCCCCGGCGGCAGACGCTTCGCGGGCGTCCGCGTACGCGCCCATGCCCCGGCGAACAGCGAGCCGGCGATGACGATCTGCACGCCGAGTCCCACGAACCAGCTGGGCACCGACGAGTCCATGATCTCCTCCGGCGTGCGGTAGCCGCCGTTCGGGTCGCACTCGTCCCAGCGCTGTTCGAGCGGCGACTGCTGCGCGCTGCGCACACCGAGCTTGATCTGACCGAACAGGTCGACCGGGTACCCCTCGGGCGAGAACTCCGTGGGGGTCGCATCGGCGAGCACGACGAACGGGTTGGCCGACAGCGCCCACCAGACGTAGTCGAATCGCGGCACCTCGTAGGTGGTGCCGACCTCCCACTCGTCGCAGATGGGGTCGCCGTTCGCGTCGTACGGGCGCGAGTACGTCGTCGCCTCGCTGCGCACGGCCATGCCGCCCAGCCCGAAGGCGATGAGCGTGCCGAACACCAGCCCGGCGACCACGAGATACGTCGCCGCGACCGAGAACAGCGGGCGGGCGATGAGTCCGCTCAGGCCGACGCCGATGGCCGCGACCACGATGATCTCGACCGCGAGCACGAGCAGCGAGACCAGCAGCACGAGCGCATCCGCTCCCCCGCCCAGGAGCGACAGGGCGAGGAACGGCACGGCGACGAGAAGGAAGGCACCGCCGGTTGCGATGGCCGCGAGGAGCTTGCCGAGCATGATGTCGCCGGTGGAGGCCGCGGTCACCTGGACCGCGGCGAGGGTCGCCGCATCACGGTCGCCGTTGATCGCGTTGCCGCTGAGGGTCGGCGACACCAGCACGACCAGCAGCAGCACGATGTTGACGACGATGGAGTAGACGCCGGCACCGACGAAGTCGCCCCAGGAGTACACGGCGAAGGCGAGCCCGGTGACCCCGAGCAGGATGAGCGCGAAGACACCCAGCAGGACGTACCACCCGACGCTCCGGAGTCGCTGCGTCAGTTCGAGTCGGGCGATGATCCCGATGTTCGCGAGGCTCATGCTCCCGTCTCCGTTCCGGTCGGTGCTGCGGGGGCGGGTGGCGCCGGTGGTGCGGCGGGTGGTGCGGCGGGCGAAGAGGGTGCCGGCGGTGCCGGATGCTGCGGGGCGGAAGCGGCGGCTTGCGGCAGCGGCGCATGCGACAGGTTGAGGAACGTGTGCTCCAGATCGCTCTGCGCCGGGGCGAACTCCGCTACCGGCAGGCCCGCTTCGACGAGCGTGCGCAATGACTGCGCCGCCGCATCCTCACCCGCGAATCCGACGAGTACCGCTCCGCGATCCGTGGCGAGGGAGTCCGGGGACAGGCCGAGGTTCGATGCCACCTGCCAGGTGTCGGCGTTCAGACGTTCCGGCGTCGCGCCGGCCAGGCGCACGCGCCACGCGCGCACAGAGGTCTGCAGGGGAGCCGCGTCGACCACGGCACCGGCCACGAGGAAGATGGAGTCATCGACGACCTCTTCCAGCTCCGAGAGGATGTGGCTCGAGATCAGCACCGTGCGCCCCTCGGCGGCCAGACGACGCAGCAGCTCGCGGAGTTGGACCCGCGCCTCGGGGTCGAGTCCGGATGCCGGCTCGTCGAGGAGCAGCACCTGCGGGTCGTGCACGAGGGCGCGCGCAAGGCCGAGCTTCTGCTTCTGCCCTCGCGACAGCACCTTCGCGGGCGAGTCCGCCAATTCCCCGAGCCCGACGAGCGTGAGCAGCTGCTGCGCCCGCGCGGCGGCATCCGGCTTCTCGATGCCGTACAGGCGGGCGGTGGTGACGATGGTCTCCCGCGCCGTGAGCGACGGCCAGGCGCCGAGTGCGTCCGGCATCCAGCCCAGCAGACGCCGAGCCGCGAGCGGGTCGACCGAGGGGTCGACGCCGCCGATGCTGATCGTTCCGGAGTCGGGCGCGAGGAGCGAGGCGAGCATGAGGAGCAGCGTCGTCTTGCCCGCTCCGTTCGGCCCGACCAGCCCGGTCACGCGGCCCGGCTCGGCTCGCAGGGTGGCCCCTCGCACCGCCTGCACCGTTCCGAACGCTCTACTGACGTCTTGCACCACGATTCCGGTCATGCGGTCAGTCTGGCATCCGGACCGCCGCGCGCCCGGGACCTCGGGGCGGATGCTCAGACACCGAGCCTCGGGGGTGACACAATCTCCCCATGCGCACGATCCTCAACATCATCTGGGTCATCCTGGCCGGATGGGCCCTGTTCCTCGGGTACGTCCTGGCCGGCATCCTGCTGTGCATCCCGATCATCACGATCCCGTGGGCGATCGCCTCGTTCCGCATCGCCGCGTACGCGATCTGGCCGTTCGGGCGCGAGGTCATCAGCAAGCCGACGGCCGGCGTCGGCTCGTTCCTCGGCAACGTCCTGTGGGTGATCCTCGCCGGCTGGTGGCTGGCGATCGGCCACATCGTCTCCGGCATCCTGCTGTGCGTCACGATCATCGGCATCCCGATGGGAATCGCCGACTTCAAGATGGTCCCGATCTCGCTCATGCCGCTCGGCAAGGAGATCGTCTCCACCCGCCGCGGCGCGTTCGACCGCACCCTCTGACCCGGCCTCCGGTGGCTCCACTCAGCTGCGGAAGAAAGCCACGCCCAGATCGGGGTGGTCCACGAACACGCCGTCGATACCCTGGCGCTCGATGACGCCCCACTCCGACTCGTAGTCCCCGAACGCCGAGCGTCCACCCGAGCCGCGGAACTCCGGCGACAGGAACGCGTTCTCCGGCCGGCACGTCCAGGTGAAGACCTGCAGGCCGCGCGCATGCGCATCGGCGACGATCGTGTTGCCGCGGTCGAGCAGCATCTTCTTGCTGACGCTGATGCCGTCGACGCGTCCGACGAGACCGTCGAGCCCCTGCGGGCTGACGGTCGCCTTGTACGTGAGCGCCTGCTTCCCCTCGGCCACCAGCCGGTCGTACGGGCGGCCGGTCGCCTCGATGAGGTAGATGTACGACGCCGCGACGCCGCGCTCCCGCAACTGTCCGAGCACCGTCGACTCGAAGCACTCGATCACCAGGGGCAGCTCTCCGTCGGCCCAGCCCGCGTCCCGCAGCTCGCGCTCGATCAACGGAGCCAGATCGAGGCCGATGCTCGCGAAGTACGTGGCGTGCTTGACCTCGAGCACCACACCGATCTCCCGCCCGTGCTCGACCGAGCCGTCGCGCACGATGTCGAGCACGTCACGCAGGCGGAGGATGGCCTGCGAGTCATCGAAGCTCGCGCTCGAGACCCGCACTTCGGGCAGCCGCTCCCGCCCGTGCAGGGTCGACAGCTCCGCCCAGGTGAAGTCCTCGGTGAACCAGCCGGTCAGCGCCTGTCCGTCGACACGCTTGGTCGTCTTGCGATCGGCGAACTCCGGATGCAGGGCGACGTCGGTCGTGCCCGAGATCTCGTTCTCGTGCCGCACGACGAGGACACCGTCCTTCGTCGCGACGACGTCGGGTTCCACGGCATCCACGCCCATCGCGAGCGCCAATTCGTAGGAGGAGCGACTGTGCTCCGGGCGATAGCCGGGCGCACCGCGGTGCCCGATGACGAGGGGTGATTTCCTGGGCACGCTCTCAGCGTAGAACACGCCCGGAGCGGCACCACCCGAGTATCGTGGAGGCAAGAGACCTACGACCCCCTTTGGAGTGAGGCCCACCAATGAGCAACTTCGCTTTCAACAACCCTGCTTTCCAGCAGCAGGACCCGCGCAACGTCGCGACCTACCCGGGCGGACCTCAGGCTGCTCAGGGCGCGCAGAACGCCTCGCTCCAGCACGGGGCGATGGATGTCGCGGCCAACGCGCAGCTCGAGGGCATGTACGCGGCCCCGCCTGCCGGTGCGATCGAGACCGACCGGATGTCCGTCGAGGACACCGTCTGGAAGACCGCCGGCCTGTTCGCCATCCTGCTCGTCACCGCAGCCATCGGCTGGGTGTGGACGCTCGGTGGGATCGACGCTCCGCCGTACAACCCCCAGAACCCGGCGCCCGTCAACATGATGCCGTGGATCATCGGTGCGCTCGGCGGCTTCGTGCTCGCGATGGTCATCACCTTCACCTCGCGCAAGAAGGTGCGCCCCGCGCTGATCTTCGCCTACGCCGCGCTCGAGGGCCTCTTCATCGGTGGCATCTCGGCGTTCTTCGAGGTCATCTACCCCGGCATCGTGTTCCAGGCCACCCTCGCGACCGTCTCGGTCGTCGGCGTGACCCTGGCCCTCTTCGCAAGCGGCAAGATCCGCGCGTCGAAGAAGGCGACCAAGATCTTCATGATCGCGATGATCGGCTACCTGGTCTTCTCGCTGCTGAACCTCGTCCTCATGTGGACCGGCGTCCTGCCGCAGGATCAGGCGTTCGGCATGCTCAGCGCCACCATCATGGGCATCCCGCTCGGCGTCATCATCGGCGTCCTCGTCGTGATCATGGCCGCGTACTCGCTGGTGCTCGACTTCGACCAGATCCAGCAGGGCGTCCGCAACGGCGCTCCCCGCCAGTACGGCTGGCTCGGCGCCTTCGGCATCATGGTCACGGTCGTGTGGCTCTACGTCGAGATCCTGCGCATCATCGCGATCGTCCGCGGCAACAACTGACGCGAACCACCGTTCAAAAGGCCCGTCTCCCCCGTGGAGGCGGGCCTTTTGGCACACCCGGGGAGGTGTGCGCAAGGGGTTGTCGTGCGGTCGCGAAGACCGGCAGTGTGGGTGTCACGAGCCCTGGCCCCCCGGGGCTCCCGACACATAGGAGCTGACCATGAGTTTTCTCGGCTTTCTTCTCCTCGGCCTCATCGCCGGGGCCATCGCCAAGCTGATCCTGCCCGGCAAGCAGGGTGGCGGGTGGTTCATCACCCTCCTTCTCGGTGTCGTCGGCGCCCTGCTCGGCGGCTGGCTCGGCAGCCTGATCCTCAACCGCCCGCTGACCGAGTTCTGGGATCTGGGCACCTGGCTCCTCGCCATCGCCGGTTCGATCATCGTCCTGCTGATCTACGGCTTGATCGCGGGTCGCGGTCAGAAGGTCAACGACTGACGCTCCCGCATACTCGACGCCCGTCCCCTTCGGCAGCTTCGCGCTTCCCGAAGGGGGCGGGTCATTTCTCTGCCCCGGCAGCCTTCCGCTCGAGCAACGACCGTTCGCGATCGTTGCCCGCGAGGCCGGCGGCGACCGCGAACTCGCTCCGTGCCTCCTCTTCGCGCCCGAGCCGCCGCAGCAACTCCCCCCGGGTCGCGGGCAGCAGGTGGTACCCGCGCAGCGCTCCCGCGCTCGAGAGCTGATCGATGATGCGCAACGCGGATGCCGGGCCGGTCGCCATCGCGACAGCGGCGGCACGGTTGAGCTCCACGACCGGCGAGGGTGCGATCCGGCCGAGAGCCTCGTAGAGGAGCACGATGCGGTCCCAGTCGGTGTCGTCCACGGATGCCGCGGTCGCGTGGCACTCGGCGATCGCGGCCTGCAGGCAGTAGGCACCGCGACCGCGCCCGAGCGCGTCGGCCGTCCCCAGCGCCGCTCGACCGCGGGTGATGCGCCCGCGATCCCACCGCCCACGGTCTTGGTCGGCGAGCAGCACGGGGTCGCCGTTTCCGTCCACACGCGCGGCGAACCGGGCCGCCGTCAGCTCCATCAGCGCCAGCAGGCCGTGCACCTCGGGCTCGCGCGGCATCAGCGCTGCGAGCACCCTGCCGAGCCGGATGGCCTCGTCGCTCAGCTCGGGTCGCATCCATTCCGGCCCGCTGCTCGCCGCGTGCGCCTCGTTGAAGATGAGGTACAGCACGCCGAGGATCGCGCCCAGACGCGCGGCGTGCTCCTCGCGAGGCGGCACCTCGAAGGGCGCGTTCGCCGCCGCGAGCGTCTTCTTCGCCCGCACGATGCGCTGCTGCACGGTCGCCGTCGGTACGAGGAAGGCACGGGCGATCTCCTCGCTCGACAGGCCGCCGACCACCCGCAGCGTCAGGGCGACCTGCGCCTCCTTCGACAGCACCGGGTGGCAGGCGATGAAGATCAGGCGCAGCACGTCGTCGTCGACGGCATCCGGGTCCCACAGCACGTCCGGAGACTCGGCCTGCTCCCGCTCCAGGTCGCGGGCGAGAGCGGCGACCCGGGCATCCAGACGCTCCGCCCGGCGCCATCCGTCGATCGCCTTGCGCTTCGCCACCGCCGTGAGCCAGGCCCCCGCGTTGCGCGGCACCCCCTCGACCGGCCACTGCCGGAGCGCATCGACCAGCGCCTCCTGGGCGAGGTCCTCCGCGAGCCCGAAATCGCCGACCATGCGGGTGAGCGCCCCCACGATGCGCGCGGACTCGATGCGCCATACCGCGGCGAGG
>NZ_JBLVOH010000227.1:31167-40258 GCF_053543675.1 Microbacterium umsixpiens | reverse complement strand
GCGCGCGGCCTCGTCGTTCGCGGATCCGTCCATCACTGCTGTGCGCGCTGGGCCTGCTCCTCGCGCCAGCCGGCTTCCTTCTCGATCCACTCGTTGTCGGCCGGGAAGTCCTCGACGCCGGTGACCCGGCGCACTTCGAGGAACGATCCGGCACCGAGGGGTGCACGGCTCGCCCATTCGGCAGCTTCCTCGCGCGACGAGACCTCGAGGATCCAGAAGCCGTTGAACAGCTCCTTGGTCTCTCCGTACGGGCCGTCGGTGATGAGCGGCTTCTCCGCGCTGAAGTCGACGACGAATCCCTCGGCGGCATCGGTCAGGCCCTCGCCCGCGACCAGCACGCCGGCCTTCATCATCGACTCGTTGTACTTGCCCATGGCCTCGATGACCTGCTCGAAGGGCATCTCCTTGTATGCCTCGACGGCGGTGTCGTCTGCGCGCATGATGAGCATGAACTTCATGATATTCTCCTTGTTCGAAGGGCCGTCTCTCGACCCTCTCATTCCAGACGTCGAACGGGAATGCCGCGGATCGACATCGGCGACGGAAATCTTCGAGATTTCTTTCACGGTCGCGAGGAGCCCCTCGTCACGCCGACTCCGGCGCCGAGGAGAGCGGGGGTGTCAGCGACGCGGTGGCGCAGAGGCGACCGCAGCGATCACGGCGGTGAGGGCATCGAGCGAGCGCTCCGGGCTCCACGCCGCAGCGACCGTCGGGGCCTCGGCGCTCAGCGCCGCGAGCCGATCGGGTTCGGTCAACAGGGAACGGATCGCGTCGCCCAGCGCGTCGACGTCTCCGCTCGGCACCAGGGCACCGCCGCCCTGCTGCAGCACGTCGCGGATGCCGTAGCGCACGTCGTACGAGATCACGGGAGTGCCGTGCAGCAGCGCTTCGACCACGCCGAGGGGCTGCCCCTCGAAGGCCGTGGAGGTGACCAGGATCGACGCCCGGTCGAGAACCGTCGCGGGTGAGTCCGTGTATCCGGCGAGCACGACGCGGTCTCCGGCGTCGAGCTCCTCGATCAGCGCGTGCAGGCGCTCCTGCTCCGGGCCGCCGCCCCAGATCTCCATCCGGGCGCCGGGCACGTCGGCCGCGAGGAAGGCGCGGATCGCGTGATCGACGCGCTTGCCCGGTGCGAGGCGGCCCAGCACCACGACGAGGCCGTCTTCGCGCAGGTCGTCCCGACCCTCGACGGGAGCGATCGGATTGGGCACGACCGCGTGCAGAGCCGAATCCCCGAAGCGGGCCACGACGTCGTCACGCTGCGTGGCGGTGGGCCAGATCACGGCGTCGAAGCGGTCGGCCAGGCGGAACCACCGGGTCCAGAGCGTGTTCATCGACGCATCCGGCGTGTAGGGCGCCTCGACGTGCATGGTGTGAATGGTGTGAACGATGCGCACACGCGGATCCGCCCAGTCCGCGATGAGCTCGCCCAGCTGGCGGGACTCGCAGATCACGACGATGCGGCGGTCACCGAACGCGGCCGCCACATGATCGAGCCACGCGCGGTAGAGACCACGGAAACCGTGCAGCGCGCCGGAGACCTCGCCCGCGCCGTCGTAGACCAGGACCGGCTCCGCGGTGAGGTGCCAGTCGGGGTTACCCGGAATGACCGGGAGCGCCGCGAACGGGCGCCCGTCGGCATCGGTCAGCACACGGTACTCGACGTCGGGGTCGGCGGTGACGGCGGCATCCGCTGCCGCACGCAGCCATCCGGCCGCTCCCCCGTCGGACGCGACCGCTTCATCGAAGAGGTTGCGCATCCGGGACGGGTCGGTGAGCGCCCCCTGTTCCGCGAACGTCCTGCGGTGGGCAGCGTGATCGGCCGCGGTTCCCGGGTCGAACGTCAGGAGCTGCGGGCCGGCACCCTTCGCGACGCCGGCACCGGCCAGCTGCCGGGCGCGCGCGAGCGTCGCGATCGTGTATCCGCCGTCCAGACCCGGGATCAACCGGCTGGACAGCACCAGGTACTCGGCGTCGGGCAGAGCCGGCGCCGCATCAGGGAGCACGGTGCTCCCTACTCCCACTCGATCGTCCCCGGCGGCTTCGACGTGACGTCGAGCACGACGCGGTTGACGTCGCGCACGCCGTTCGTGATGCGGTTCGAGATCTTCGACAGCACGTCGTACGGCAGACGCGTCCAGTCCGCCGTCATGGCGTCTTCGCTCGACACGGGGCGCAGCACGATCGGGTGACCGTAGGTGCGGCCGTCGCCCTGCACGCCCACCGAGCGCACGTCGGCCAGCAGCACGACGGGGCACTGCCAGATCTCCTGGTCGAGACCCGCCTTCGTCAGCTCTTCGCGGGCGATGGCGTCGGCCTCACGCAGAATCTCGAGACGGTCAGCGGTGACCTCACCGATGATCCGGATGCCGAGGCCGGGCCCCGGAAACGGCTGACGCCCGACGATGGCCTCGGGGATGCCGAGCTCGCGACCGATCGCTCGCACCTCGTCCTTGAACAGCGCGCGCAGCGGCTCGATCAGCTCGAAGTCGAGGTCGTCGGGAAGGCCGCCCACGTTGTGGTGCGACTTGATGTTCGCGGTACCCGCGCCGCCGCCGGACTCGACGACGTCGGGGTAGAGCGTGCCCTGCACGAGGAACTTCACCGGAGCGCCGCCCGAGGCCTTGGCCTCGGCGACGAGGTCGAGCTGCACCTTCTCGAACGCGCGGATGAACTCGCGGCCGATGATCTTGCGCTTCTCCTCCGGGTCGGTCACACCCTCGAGGTGACCGAGGAAGGTCTCTGCCGCGTCGACGGTGATGAGACGCACACCGGTGGACTCGACGTAGTCGTTCTCGACCTGCTCGCGCTCGCCCTTGCGGAGGAGGCCATGGTCGACGAAGACGGCGGTCAGCTGGTCGCCGATCGCCTTGTGCACGAGAGCCGTGGAGACCGCGGAGTCGACCCCACCCGAGAGAGCGGAGATGACACGGGCGTCACCGACCTGCTCGCGGATGCGCTCGATCTGCTCCGCGATCACGTTGCCGCTGTTCCAGTCGGAGGCGAGACCGGCACCCTTGTGCAGGAAGTTCTCGATCACGCGCTGGCCGTGGTCGGAGTGCTTGACCTCCGGGTGCCACTGCACGCCGTAGAACCCGCGCTCCTCGTTCGCGAACGCCGCGACCTTCGTGGCCTCGGTCGTGGCGAGCACGTCGAAGCCCTCAGGCGCCGTGGCGACCTGGTCACCGTGGCTCATCCACACGTTCTGCTCCGCCGGCTGACCGCCGAGCAGCGTGCCGCCGTCGCCCGAGATCGCGGCATCCGTCGCGCCGTACTCGCGCAGTCCGGTGTGCGCGACCTCGCCGCCGAGCGTCTGAGCCATGTACTGGAAGCCGTAGCAGATGCCGAGCGTCGGGACGCCGAGGTCGAAGACCGCCGGGTCGAGCTTCGGCGCGCCCTCCTCGTACACGGACGAGGGTCCGCCGGAGAGGATGATCGCGACGGGGTTCTTGGCGGCGATCTCCTCGGCCGTGGCGGTGTGCGGCACGATCTCGCTGTACACACCCGCTTCGCGGACTCGACGGGCGATCAGCTGCGCGTACTGCGCGCCGAAGTCGACGACGAGCGCAGGACGCTGCTGGGTCTCGGACTGTTCGGTCAACGGACACCTTCCGGGGCGGGGGTGGAGGCCTCGGCGGCCTCTCGTGTGGCGAGATAGGTCTTGACCTCACGGGCGACGACCGCCTCCATGAAGAACGACAGCAGCGGGATGACACCGCCGAGCGCGAGGAGGATGAAGCGCGGGAAGCGCCAGCGCATCAGGCTCCACATGCGGAAGCACGCGAAGAGGTACACGACGTAGAACCAGCCGTGCGCCACCAGGATGAACAGCGAGAGGTTGAACCCGTCGCCCAGCGAGGTCATCTCGCAGGAGTTGGTCATCGGGGCGAACAGCGACCACCACTGGCAGTCGGGGCCGGCGAGCACGCCGGCGAACCAGAGCGGTCCTCCTGAGCCTCCCAGGAAGAGCTCGAGGTGGATCGGCGTGTACTTCAGCACCATCTCGGTCAGCAGCAGAAGCAGCATGACTCCTGTGATGATCGACGCGATCTGGTAGAACTTCAGCGCACCGCGGATCGCCGGAAAGCTGGCGACTTTCGGTTCGGGCATGCGTCCAGTCTAGCCGCCGGGATCCGCCGCTCGATCCCCCGCGATCGCCCTCACGGCGCCGGGGGCCGCGCGATCAGGAGCTCGGCGTCACCGCTGACCTCGATCCCGCCGGCGGCGGCCGGGATGAGGACCGTGGCACCGGTCGGCAGCGCTTCGCCGTCGAGGTCGGCGGCGCCGTCGGCGATGATCATGATCGCGAACCCGGGTTCGATCACCGACGCTCCGCGCACCGGACGCCGCTCGAGTCGGAAATACCGATCCGCCGCGCGAGGGAAGACCGAACCCGACAGAGGCGCGGCACGCACGAGGGCGGCGAGCTCCGCCGGGCCTCGCGCGGCGGTCGTGACGGCGGTGAGTGCGAGATCGAAGCCCAGCCCCAGGTGCCCCTCGCCGGGACCGTCGATGGCGAAGCCCTCCCACTCCAGCAGGATCGACAGGTCCTCCGGCTGCTGCAGTTCGAGCAGCAGCACGCCGGCACCGATCGCATGGAGCTCGCCCGGTGGCACCCAGACGACGTCGCCGGGGCGGACCTCGACCTCGTGCAGCAGGCCGAGGAGCGCCGTCACATCCTGGCGCGAGACCAGGTCGGCGAGCGCTTCGACGCTCGTCTCCTCGCGCAGCCCGACGTGCACGACTCCTCCCTCGAGGATGTACCAGGCCTCCGCCTTGCCGTGCGTGCGGCCGAGATGCGAGGCGGCGAAGTCGTCGTGCGGGTGCGCGTGCACGGGCAGCCGCTGCCCCGCGTCGAGGAGCTTCACCAGCAGACGCGTGTCGGATCCCCACCGCTCGGCATGCACGGGACCGAGCCACGACACGGGATCCTCGGCGACCGCGTCGCGCAGCATCCGCCCGTCCGGGAGCGTCGTCAGCCCGAGTACCTGCTCGCCGCGGATCGTCGTGGTCGATCCGACCCAGTCCTCCGGTTCACGGGGTGCGGACTCGCGTTCCCCGCGGAAAGCGGCGATGCGGGCACCGCCGCGGTAGAAGCGTTCGGCCGGACGGTTCGACGCGAGCCGGATCGGTTTCACGGGTGCCCTCCGTCCTGAGCATGGGCGGCGAGGAACCCGCCGACGAAGGTGTCACCCAGGCCGATCGTGGTCGGGTGTTCGACCTCGAGGGCGAATGCCGGGACGCCGACGGCATCCGGCACGGCCGCCATGACAGCGGCGACGAGTGCCGTCCCGCCCGCATGTCGGGGCATGCGCGCCGTCTCGGCCGCCTGTGACGCCGTGAATCCGTCACCGAGCCGATAGCGGGTGGCCGCCACGCGCACGGCACTCTCGAGCGCCGCGCCGTGCCTGAAGGCCTCGGCGCCGATGGCGAGCGCCCAGTACCGCGTATGCACGACCAGCGCGGGGACGGGGATGATCCGGCGGATGTCTGCCAGGGCGCGGATGACATCCGCCGGATCGAGCAGGTCCACCGACCGCCCGACGTATTCCTGCAGTTCGTCCTCGTTCATGCCGTACACGTCGATGCCGGGGAGCAGCCGGATGCGTACCGTTTCCGCGAAGGCGCGCGTGTAGAAGCCGGCGTCCTCGTAGTAGACGAGAGCATCGTCGGGCAGTCGGAGCATCGCTTCGTGGAGCTGCTCCAGGCGCTGCTCGAGCAGGGCATGGTCCTGCATGGTGTTGAAGCCGGAGACGAGGAGCACGGACGCGGTGGCCAGCCTCTCCCCCAGCTCGGCAGCGAGACGCATCTCACGGTTCGGCGGATCGTTGGCGAAGATCAGCCGATTGGGTCCCGGCGAGAAGACATCCCCGTCGTGCAGCCGTATGCGTGCGCCGGCCGGATACTGCACGATCAGGTGCGGATCCAGGGTGTCCTGCGTCGCCGAGCACACGAAGGACACCCCGGGAGGCAGCAGCCGACGCACGTTGTCGTCGATGCTCACCAGATGCTGGATGCTGGGGATCCCCAGACTGTCCAGGACGAGCCCGGCCCGCACGCCGGTGCCGCCCAGGGTCACGGCGTACTCGAAGTGCGAGGAGAACGCCTCGATCACATCGGATGATGCGACGAAGCGCTCCGCGCCCGTACCGTCATCGACGAGGGCGAGGACGGCGACCAGGAGCGATCGCTCGTCGACGATGGGCGCGGTCGAGGTCAGCTCCTGCCGCCGCACGCGGTGCACGGAGGCCAGCCGCTCGAGCACCGCGGCATCCCACCGCAGTTCGTAGTCGACCGTTCCCCCGAGCCCGAGTACGAGCCGCCGGTCCTCGCCATCGCTCATCCGTCGATCGCCCTCCCCTTCGAGATCCGCCGTCCGATCAGTACAGGTCGGCCTTGCCGTCGGCGCCGAACAGCTCGATCTTCTCAGCCGCCGTGGCCTTCAGGGCGGCGATCGGCTCGGGCTGGATCGCGTTCGGCTCGCGCAGACGCTCGTCGGTGCCGAGGATCTCGCGCATGCGGTTGTGGTACGAGACCTTGATGTCGCTGGAGATGTTGATCTTGTTGATACCGAGTTCGACCGCGCGGAGCAGCTCGGAGTCGGGGTTCGCCGACCCGCCGTGCAGCACCAGCGGGATGCCGACCGCGGCCTTGATCTCCTGCAGGAGGTCGTGGCGGAGCTCCGGGTTCTTCTCGGCCGGGTACAGCCCGTGCGAGGTGCCGATCGCGATGGCGAGGCTGTCGACGCCGGTCTCCGCGACGAAACGCACGGCGTCGGCCGGGTTCGTGTAGATGATCTCGGCGGCGCCCGACTCGCCATAGCTGTCGTTGGCGCCGATCGTGCCGAGCTCGCCCTCGACCTGGATGCCGACCGCGTGGGCGGCATCGACGACCTTCCGGGTGAGGGCGACGTTCTCGTCGAAGGGCAGCAGGGAGGCGTCGATCATGACCGAGGTGAAGCCCGCCTTGATCGCGGTGATCATCTGCTCGTAGCTGCCACCGTGGTCCCAGTGGATGGCGACGGGGACGCTCGAACGGTGCGCACGGGAGTGCATCGCGGCGATCAGGTCGGTGGTGATGTGCGAGACCTCGTCGGGGTGGATCGCGATGATGACCGGGGCGGCCTTCTCCTCGCTGATGTCCATGACGCCGTTGAACATCGCCCAGTCGCTGATGTTGAACGCGGGGATCGCGAAGTTGTTCGCGTTGGCGACATCGAGGATGGATTTGCCGGTGTAGAGCACTTGTATCTCCTGTTTCGTGGTGGTCTGGGCCCCGGACGGGACGTCGTTCAGCTCTTCACGGACCCGGCCGTGAGGCCGCTGATGAAGTACCGCTGGAAGAAGAGGAAGAGGATGAGCACGGGGATCGACCCGAGCACGCTCATGGCCATGATCTGGTTCCACTCGTAGGAGTGCTGGCCCATGAGGAGCTGGATGCCGATCGGCACGGTGCGCATGTCGATCGTGCGCGTGAGCGTCAGCGCGAACAGGTACTCGTTCCACGCGATCATGAACGTGTAGATGCCGACCGAGACGATGCCGGGCACGGAGATCGGCACCAGGATGCGCCAGAGGGCCGTCATGGAGCCGGCACCGTCGACCCGCACGGCCTCGTCGAGCTCTTTCGGCAGGGTGTTGAAGTAGCCGGTCATCATGATGATCGCGTAGGGCAGGGTGAACACCATGTAGGTGAGGATCAGCCCCGCGTAGGAGTTGTAGAGGCCCAGCCCGACCATGAGCCCGAAGTACGGGATGAGCAGGGTGATGGGCGGCACGGCCTGCACGCTCACGATCACGACGTTGAGGATCCGCTTGCCCCGGAAGTCGAAGCGGCTGAACGCATAGGCGGCCTGGATCGCGACGATCAGCGTGAGCACCGTGACGGAGCCGGCCACGATGTAGCTGTTCAGGAAGAACCGCATCGTCTCGGCGTTCGTGAAGATCGCGACGTAGGCGTCGAACGAGAACGTATCGGTCAGCAGCCGCGGCGGCAGTTCGAAGATCTGCGTGTTCGACTTGAACGAGCTGGACAGCATCCACAGCACGGGCCCCGCGGCGAAGACCGCACCGATGAGGAGTCCGATCATGAGGCCGGTCTTGCCGACCCGACGCTGGTTCTGGGCGGTGAGAGCCATGGTCAGTCCCTCGCTTTCTGATGACGGACGTAGAACACGGCGAGCACCATCGACATCAGCAGCACGAGCACGGCCGAGGTCGACGCGAGCGAGAAGTCGTACTTGGCGAAGGCGAGCTTGTAGGTGAAGGTGCTGAGCACCTCGGTCACATCGATCGGACCGCCGCCGGTGGTCATCCAGATGAGGGCGAACTGCTGCGAGGTCCAGATCAGATCGAGCAGCACGAGGCTCACGATGATGGGACGCAGCTGCGGGATCGTCACGTTCCAGAAGCGCTGCGTGGCGCTCGCACCGTCGACCGTGGCCGCCTCGTGGAGTTCGGCGGGAACCCCCTGGAGCCCGGCGAGCAGGCTCACCATGAAGAAGGGGTACCCCGCCCAGATGTTGATGAAGATGATCGTGCCCAGGGCGAGCTGGGGTGAGGCCAGCCACTCGATGTCGGTGTTGAGCAGGAAGTTGACCACGCCGTTCGGGGCGAGCAGCATGCGCCAGAGGACCGCGATGACCGCGACCGTGAACAGCCACGGCAGCACATAGAGGGCCCGGAAGAGCGACCGCGAGAACCGGCCGAGGAGCGGGCTGTTCAGCATCATCGCGAAGGCGAGGCCCAGTACGAGGTGGGCGGCGACGCTCGTCACCGTGAAGAGGATGGTGTTGCCCGTCGCCTTCCAGAAGCGCGGGTCGGAGAGGATCTCGACGTAGTTCGCGATGCCGACGAACTCGGGCGACTTGTTCAGGATCACGTTGTCCTGGAACGAGTAGCCGATCACCATGACGATCGGCACGATCATCAGCACGAACAGCAGGATGACCGTCGGCGAGAGGAAGGCGTACGACTCGGTGGTCTTGCGCAGCTGCCGTCGGCGCCGCGAGAGTGCGACCCCGGTGACGATCACCTCGGTGTCGTCGGATGTTCTGAGACTCATGGGAACTCGAGCTCCTTGGTTGGTCGGG
>NZ_JBLVOH010000227.1:30261-31104 GCF_053543675.1 Microbacterium umsixpiens | reverse complement strand
GTTCAGGCGGGGAGGCGGGAGGTCAGAACTCCGCTTCCCACGAGGCCTGCGCCTTCTTGAGCGCGTCGGGGATCGACTGCTGCCCGTCGAGCGCGGCCTGGAGCTGCTCACCGAACTGGCGCATGAGGTCCTCGGCGACCGGGAGACCCGTGAACTCGTTCGCCGGGTAGCCGGCCTGGTAGATGTCGAACGCCGTCTTGAAGAGCTCGTCGTCGTTCACGAAGTCCGGGACCGACTTCGCGTTTCCGGGGAAGGCCTTGGCCATCGTGGAGAGCTCGGAGTTCGTCTGCTCGCTCATCAGGAACGACACCAGCTTGAACGCCGCTTCCTTGTGCTCGGAGTTCTCGGCGACGCCGATGCCCCAGGAGGCGTAGGGAATGCCGCGTTCACCGTCGTACCCGTCCTCGGCGGGGATCGCCGAGATCGAGAAGTTCAGATCGGGGTTCGTCTCGCGGATCAGGTTGATGTGCGCGAGCGAGTCGATCATCATGCCGGCTCGACCGTTGGTGAACTCCTCGACCTTGTCCTGCTCCTTCATGGTGAAGGAGCCCGAGGCGATGACGCCGTCGTCCCACAGCCCCCCGATGTACTCGACCGCGGACGTGACGTCGTCGTTCGTGAGGTCGGGCTGACCGTCTTTGAGCATCGAGCCCCCGGACGCCCAGACCCACGACATGACGTCGTTCTGCACGCCGTTCGGCGATTCGAGGGACAGCGGGAGCACCCAGCCCGAGACGTCGCCGCCGAGCGCCGAGACCTTGGCCGCCGCGTCCGCGAACTCGGTGCGGGTCTGGGGCGGCGCGGTGACCCCGGCCTGCGCGAGCAGGTCGTCGTTCGTGAACA
>NZ_JBLVOH010000227.1:29067-30232 GCF_053543675.1 Microbacterium umsixpiens | reverse complement strand
CACGACCGGGATCATGTAGGTGCTGCCGTCGACCTGGATCTGGCTGGCCAGCTCGCTGTCGTCGTAGTCGTACTCCTCCATGAGCGCGCTCAGGTCGGCGATGACGCCCTGAGAGGCGAAGTCGTTCACCCACGCGCCGTCGAGGCCGACCACGTCGGGCATGGTGCCGGAAGCCGCACCGGCGAAGAGCTGCTCCTTGGTGGACGCGTACGGCCCGCTGACCAGCTCGACCGTGATGTCGGGATTCGCCTCCTCGAACTGGTCGATGAGTGCGCGGAACTCGCCGTCGGGCAGTTCCGGCTCCCACCACTGCGCGAATTCGATGGTGACATTCCCGTCACCGCCGCTGTCGCCATCCGTGCCGGGCGTGCAACCCGCCAGGGCCAGAAGGGTAACCGCCGCGGTTCCGGCGCCGACGATGATTCGGGTTCGTCGCTGCCCTCTTCCGACTGTGCTCATCACTTCTCCTCGTTGAGATCGTGCCGCATCACGCGCTTCAATGCTTGTTCATGCGGTTTTGAGCCATGTTATGCCGTTGCCTGCCGATTCGTCAACCCTGTTCTTTCGCCCGCATCGCGTTGTGGCGCTGATTTTCCCCACGCATCTGCGAGCAGCACCCGAATCACCCATCTGCGGTTTTCTGCACGACTATGCCGCGTTCGTGCCGCTCCTGTGCTAGATATGGGTGCATGGATGCTTCAGCGACCGGACAGCGACGCCGCCTTCCGGCAGGTCGGAAGGCCGACCTCGCCACCTACGTCGAACAGACGGGACAGGTGACGGTGAGCGATCTGGCCGAGCACTTCTCCGTCTCGATCGACACGATCCGTCGAGACCTCGACCAACTCGATCGAGAGGGCGTGCTGATCCGCACACACGGCGGTGCGGTCAGCGCGGCCAGCGGACAGCTCAAGGACCGCGCCCTCGACGTGCGCCTGCGCATGCAGACGGAGGAGAAGGAGCGCATCGCGCGCATCGCCGCGGGCCTCGTCGAAGACGGCTCCGTCGTGATGCTCAATGCCGGGACGACGACGCTCGCCGTCGCCCGCGCGCTGCGCAATCATCACGATCTGACGATCGCCACGAACAACCTGCGCATCCCCGGCGAGCTGTCGCCGTCGGCCTTCCGCGACCTGTACGTGTTCGGCGGTGCGGTGCGATCCAT
>NZ_JBLVOH010000227.1:28656-29047 GCF_053543675.1 Microbacterium umsixpiens | reverse complement strand
CCATCACGCAGGCGACGACAGGCCCCGTGACGTTCACGATGACGCCGGGCGGACCCGAGGTCGACATCCGCTGCGACCTCGCCCTGATCGCCGTCGGCGCGGTCGACGAAGCCGGGTATTCGACCTCGAACCTCGGCGACGCCGCCATGATGTCGGAGATGATCCAGCGAGCAGAGCGCACGGCGATCCTCGCGGACTCCACCAAGCTCGGGCGTCGATTCTTCGCCCAGATCGCGCTCCTCGAGCGGGCGGACTACCTGATCACAGACGCTCCCCCTCCGTCCCGCATCGCCGCCGCTCTCGCGCAGGCCGACGTCCAGGTGCTCACGCCGTAGGGCCCGAGGTCTGTCCGCGCCCGAGCCGTCATGCTCGCCGAGTCGCGCCAGCGACG
>NZ_JBLVOH010000227.1:22147-28636 GCF_053543675.1 Microbacterium umsixpiens | reverse complement strand
ACGAAGGCCGCCGGGATCGCTCCCGACGGCCTTCGCCTGTGTCATCCGACTAGCGGATCAGAACCGCTCTTCCCCGATCAGAACCACCGGGTGAGCAGCTCCCAGAGCCAGTCGAGGATCGCACCGATGATGCCGCCGGCGCGGTTGACGGTGACCGTGGCGGTCGCCGCATCCCCGTCGGCCTGAGACGCCGCCACGGTGTACTTCCCCGACGGCGCGCTCTTCGGCACGGTGACCTGGGTGCTGAACGTGCCGTCCGCCGCCACCTGGACGGTGCCGACCTGGACCGGCTTGCCCTTCTTCGGCCGCAGCTCGATGTTCACCGTCTCACCGGGCACGTAGCCTTCGCCGGTGACCTTGAGGTTCTTGCCCGCTGCCACCTTGGACGACCCCAGGGTGATCGTGCCGGCGAACTCCTCCTCACCGGCGATCGTGAACGGCACCTGCACCGTCGTTCCGGTTCCGGCGACCGCGACGGTGAGCGACTGCTCGCCGAAGACGCCCGACGGAACAGTGAATGTCAGGCTCGCGCGCCCGCCCTCATCGGTGGTGTCGACCACGGCCGGGTCGACGGCTCCGGTGGCGAGCACCGTGTCGCCCAGCGAGAGCGTCACCTCGCCCGGTGCCGGCTCACCCGCGCTGAAGGCCAGCGAGGAGAGCGACACCGTCACCTGGTCGCCGGCGCTGTAGCCGTCGGCATCCGCCGCGCTGACTGCGACACCGACTGCCCGCTGGGCGTAGTCCGGGCTCGCGGTCTTGTTCGCGTCGAACCAGTCGACCATCGACTGCAGGTCGATCTTGCCGGTGTCGCGCTTGCCCGTGCCCTCCTTGAAGGTGAAGAAGTTGTCTCCACCCGCGGCGAGGAACGAGTTGGCGGCGACCGTGTAGTTCGCCGCCGGGTCGACTGGCGTGCCGTTGAGCGTGATCGACGTGATCCGCGAGCCCTGTGCCGCGGCGGGGTCGTAGGTGTAGAGCAGACCCACCGAGACTCCGAGCTTCAGGAACGGACGCGCCGAACCCGCCGGCTGCCACTGCTCCTCGAGCACGCCCTTCAGCTGCGCACCGGTGAGCGTCAGCGTCACCAGCGTGTTGGCGAACGGCTGTACCGTCGCCGCCTCGCGATAGGTGACGTTGCCTGCGGGATCGTTCGCGTTGGACGAGGCGTAGGTGAGGTTCGCGCGGATGCCGCCGGGGTTCATGAGCGCCAGGTCGGCGCCCGTGGACCACTGCTGCACGTCGGCGACGAAGTTGCCGATGGTGGACTCGCCACCGCGGTTCTCCGTCTTGCCGTCGCTCTGGCGCGCCCGGTTGAAGTCGGCGGTGATGTCGCCGACCTTGATCGCGCCCAGGATGTCGGCCTCGGCCTTGGCCTGGTCGACGATCGCCTGCACCTCGGGCACCGCCGGGTACAGCGGCTTGCCGGCAGCGGTGAGGGGCTTGATCTCGTTGGTGATCGAGATCAGGTCCGACGTCTCCGGGTCGACCTTGATGTTCATCAGGCCCAGGTTCTCGCCGTACTGCCCCGCGGAGACGACCGGGCGGCCGTCGATCACGTGGTTGTACGCGAGGTGGGTGTGCGCCGACACGATCGCGTCCACGTCGTCGTCGACGCCGTAGACGATCTCGCCGAGGGGCGAATCCGGAGTGATGCTCGACAGCTCGACGCTGGATGCGCCCTCGTGCACGAGCAGGATGACGACATCCGCCTCCCCGTTGGACTCGTCGCCGTCGCGCAGATCGTCAGCCACCGCGTTCACGGAATCGACGATGCTGCGGACCTCGAGATCCTTGATGCCCTCGGGCGAGACGAGCGAGTCGAGGTCTTCGGTCACCGCTCCGACGAAGCCGACCTTCACGCCGTCGAGTTCCTTCACCCAGGCCGGTGCGAGCGCGGGCTCGCCGGTCTCGGTGACGAACACGTTCGACGAGATGTACTCCCAGTCCGCGCGCTCCTGCACGCGGTCGCGCAGATCTTCCCAGCCCTGGTCGAACTCGTGGTTGCCCGCAGCGCTGACATCGAGACCGGCCGCGTTCAGCGCGTCGATCGTCGGGTTGTCGTCGTTGATGAACGAGGTGAACGTCGACGCACCGATCAGGTCGCCGGCACCGGCGAAGATCGTGTTCGGGTTCGCGTCGCGGAACTGCTTCACTGCTCCCGCGAGGACGGCGGCACCGGCGGCGGCACCGTCGGCCTCGACCCGGCCGTGGAAGTCGTTGACCGTGACGACGTCGATGCTCACCGGCGGGATCTCCGAGGAGACGCCGACGATGATCGGGTCATGGTCGCTGGAGCGGTAGGGCGTGCCCTCCTCGGTGGCGCCGTACGCGTAGCCGCGGTCGCTCCACTCCGGCGAGTTGATGCCCCAGACGCCCGCGCCAGTGATCGACGACACGAGCGACGGCGACGCGATCACGTGGTCCAGCGAGCCGAGCTCGCCGTCGAACGTGTACGTGTACTGGCCATCGGTCTTGTCGGCGACGAGGTCGCTCCACCCGTTCGACGTGAACACATTGATCGGGTCTTCCTTGCCGTAGGCGTTGAAGTCGCCGATCAGCAGCATGTCGCTGCTGCCGGTCGTCGCCTCGAGCTCAGCGGTGAAGGCGAGGATCGCATTCGCCTGCTTCACGCGGTCGGCGTTGAAGAAGCCCTGGCCGTCGGCCGGCTCCGCGCCCGCCCCCTCGGGCGGCGACTTCGACTTCAGGTGGTTCGCCACCACGGTCACGACGCGACCGTCGATGTCGAACGCCTGCGCGATCGGCTCGCGGGCATTGCCCCACACGGTCTCGTCGGTGACCGTGGCACTGTCGCCCACGGTCTCGACGGCGTCTTTCTTGTAGATGATCGCGTTGGTGATGAAGTCGGTCGTCGCCGCGTCGTTCAGCGCGGCGGGCGTGGGAACGTAGCCCCACACGTCGCTGCCGGCGTCGGCGTTGAGGCCGGCGACCAGATCCTTGAGGGCCGTGTCGACGGGCTTGCCGAGCTTCACCGAGTTCTCGATCTCCATGAGGGAGACGATCTCGGCGTCGAGTCCGTTGATCGCCGCGACGATCTTGGACTTCTGGATCGCGAACTGCGCCGCGTTCGCGGCCCCGCGGGCGTTCGAGTTCTCACTCTTCAGCGTCGTGAAGTAGTTGTAGACGTTGAAGGACGCGACCTGCACGTCGCCGCCCACCTCGGGCGCGGACTCGGTGCGCGGGTTCGTCGCCTCGAAGCCGACCTTGAGGTCGGCGGACGAGGAGTCGTCGATCGGCACGACGGGCTGCAGACGCCAGTCGTTGAAGCCCCACTGCAGCACGTAGCCGTTGTCGCCGAAGTCGACCGTGTCGCCATTGCGGACGACGGCATCCTTCGTGAAGTACGGCTGCTCGCCCGGGTGTCCGCTGTTGGACACCTGGATGGACCAGCCGTCGTCGAGCAGGATGCGGTTGGCGCGGTTGGCCGCGGCGATCGCCGCCGCCTCGCCGCCGGGACGCGTGGTTTCCGTGCTCTTCACGGCGAGGTCTGCTCCGGCGTTCAGCCACAGCGTGCCGAAGTTGAAGAGCTGGTGGCTGGAGGCGAGACGGTAGCTGCCCTCGGGAGCCACGTACATGTTCTCGTACTGCTCGCGGTCGGCACCCTGCACCGTGGCGGGCAGCGGCGTGACGGCGGGAACGCCGACGCCGGCGGTCAGCACCTCGATGTCGGCTGCTGCGGCCGGGTTGAGCTGTGTCTGCCCGAAGTACTCGCTCACGGAGCCGGTGACCGAGACGAGGTCTCCGATCTCGAGGCTCGGAGACAGAGCGTTCAGAAAGACGAACACGCCGTCGGAGGCACCGGGAGTCGCGTCCGCCGCGCCGCCGGAGCCCTGCGTCTGGATGACGATGCCCTTGTAGCCGCCGGTGCGGTAGTCGGCCGTGACGACGCCTTCGACCTGCACGGTCTTGCCGCTCAGCGGAGAGACGTCGGTCGTGCCCTGCACCTCGGCGATCGTCGCCTTCGTCGGCTCGCCGCCCGGGTCCGTGCCCGGGTCGGTGTCGCCGGAGTTCTGCGGGGTGATCGTGGCCGAGAGTGTGAAGTCGGCGCTGTTGTCGTCGGTGTCGACGCCGTCGGTGCGGTTCAGCGACTTCACGTCGGTGTTGCCGGCGGGCGGGGTAGCCGCCTTGGTCTCGAACGTGTTGGAGGTGCCGTAGCCGAGCAGGTCGACCACGCCGTCGACGCCCACGACCGAACCGGGAGTGAGAGTCACCGCCGCCGTGCCCTCGACGAGCGCCAGCGTTCCTGTGGTGCCGCTCGGGGTCAGTGTGCTCGTGGCGTCCGGAGCGGGCAGTTCGGCGCCGTTCGCGCCGTTGCTGTTGCCCTGCACGAGGTAGTGGCCGCCGGCCGGGATCACGCCGGAGAGCGTGGCGACGCCGTTGGCGGCGCCGGTCCCGGTGCCGGAGCGGTACTGCAGCGACATGCCGTCGAGGGTGATCGGTGCCGAGGTCGGGTTGTAGAGCTCGACGAACTTGTTCTTGAACGCCGCTCCCGCGCTGCCGCCGGAGAGATACGCCTCGTTGATCACCACCCCCGTACCGGTGGTGTCGGCGGTGGCGGGCACAGCGGCCAGCGAGCCGAGGCTCAACGCGGCGACGCAGGTCACGGCGAGAGCGCCGATGCGCCCCCGACTTCTACGGTGCGAGACGGAACCCATGCGGTTCTCGTCGTCTGGAGCGGACATCATCGGTGCTGTCTCCTCGGTCGGGTTCGACACTTCTCAGGACTGACGCTGCACACAGGGGAAACTCCCAGCATGCTCACATGGTGCGAGCATACGTAGCGGTCCGGACATCCTCAACGGAGTTTTCCGATTCGTCATCGAGCGCTCACCGGATGGCCTCGACGACCCCTGACGAAGGTCGCTATCGGGAGACAGCGGCACGCAATTGCGCACCGAATCGCGCGCGGATGCGCGGATCGATCAGACGGTTTCCGCCGCAGCCGCGTCTTCGAACTCCTCGACCTCACGCTCCCAGGCATCCTTCGCCAGGCGGTACCAGAGGTAGAACGCGAAGCCCGCGAAGATCGCCCACTCCACCGCATAGAAGACGTTGAGCCAGTTCACCGGCGACATCTCATCGGGCGCCGGCGACGAGATGTCGATCAGGCCGTCGGTCGCTGTCGTCGAGGCCAGGTAGGGGCGGTAGACGTCGAGCTGCTCGATGTCGTGCCAGCGGCTGAGGAGAGCAGCCGGTGACATCCGATCCAACCGCTCCGGATCGGAGTGCGGGGGAACCTTGGGCCCCTCGTCGGAGATGATGCGCCCCGAGATCTCGACCACCGACCCGTCGGCACCGGACTCGAGTTCCTTCACTGCCGCATCGGCCGCCGCGCGGTCCGGGGCCCATCCGATCGCGACCGCGATCGATGTCCGTTCGTCGACGCGCAGCTGCCCGGTGACCCAGTAGCCCTGGACGTCGTCGTTGAACCGGCTCGACACGACGATGAAGTCCTCGGGAACCCAGACACCGGAGGTCTCCACCCGCTGCCCCACGAGCGGCTCGGGAAGATACTGGCCCGGTTCGAGGACCTCGGTGAGCTGCTGCACCTGCTCGGTGGCGCCGGGGTCGGGCGGATCCGTCTCGATCGCACGCTCGAGCTGCCACTGTCCGAGCCAGGCGAACACGCCGGCGACGAGGAGGCAGAGCAGCAGCATGCCGATCCAGCGTCCCCGGAGCATGACCTCACGCAGGGTCGGGGGGAACAGAGCAGGAGTCGTCACGGTGGTGCGCTGAACCTCAGGCCTCGTACGGTGCGAGCACGACCTCGACCCGCTGGAACTCCTTGAGGTCGGAGTATCCGGTGGTCGCCATCGACTTGCGCAGCGCCCCGATCAAGTTCGCGGTGCCGTCGGCGACCGGCGCAGGACCGTAGAGGATCTCCTCGAGCGTGCCGATGCCGCCGACCTCGACCCGACGACCGCGCGGGAGCTTCGGGTGGTGGGCTTCAGGACCCCAGTGGAATCCGCGGCCGGGCGCGTCGGTGGCGCGGGCCAGCGCGACGCCGAGCATGACGGCGTCCGCCCCCATGGCGAGCGCCTTGACGATGTCGCCCGAGGTGCCGACGCCGCCGTCGGCGATCACGTGCACGTAGCGGCCACCGGATTCGTCGAGGTAGTCACGGCGCGCGGCGGCGACGTCGGAGACCGCGGTCGCCATCGGCGCGTGGATGCCGAGGGTCGCGCGGGTCGTGGACGCCGCTCCCCCGCCGAAGCCGACGAGGACGCCGGCTGCTCCGGTGCGCATGAGATGCAGTGCCGCGGTGTAGGTGGCGGCTCCGCCGACGATGACGGGGACGTCGAGGTCGTAGATGAACTTCTTGAGGTTGAGGGGCTCGGCGACGCTGGACACGTGCTCGGCGGAGACCGTGGTGCCGCGGATGACGAACAGGTCGACGCCGGCGCGGGCGACGGTGTCGTAGAACTCCTGCGTGCGCTGCGGCGTGAGCGAGCCCGCCACCGTGACGCCGGCCTC
>NZ_JBLVOH010000227.1:10168-22117 GCF_053543675.1 Microbacterium umsixpiens | reverse complement strand
GGCGACGGGTGATGAGCTCGGGCTTGATCGGCTCGGCGTACAGCTCCTGCATGCGGACCGTGGCCGTGCCCTCGTCGAGACCGGCGATCTCGGCGAGCAGCGGGTCCGGGTTCTCGTACCGGGTCCACAGACCCTCGAGGTCGAGCACACCCAGCCCGCCCAGCTGACCCAGCATGATCGCCGTCTGCGGGCTGACGACGGAATCCATGGGAGCTCCGAGCACCGGGATGCCGAAGCCGAAGGCGTCGATCGTCCAGGCGGTCGACACGTCCTCCGGGTTGCGCGTGCGCCGAGAAGGCACCACCGCGATGTCATCGAACGTGTACGCGCGACGTGCGCGCTTTCCTCGGCCGAGCTCGATCTCCATGGTCACCCCTCCAGCCTACCCGGGCGCGGCGGTCGACTCGGGCAGAGCTCGAAGCGTCGCGGAACGGCGTCGGTGCTCGAAGACATCGAGCATCGAGTGCACCGCCTTTCACCCGGATGGGGGGATGACCGACCTTCCCATCGCCAGCGATCGTTGGCCTGCGGGATCCGAGCGGGTCCCGTTCTTCCTTGTCTTCGTCCCGTTCCTCACCGCGCTGATCTACCTGATCGCCCGCGGTGGAGGGATGGCGGAACGCGGCGTCCGCGAAACGCAGGCCGCGGAATCCGCCGCCGCCGACTACATCAAGTCCGTGGCCGGCAGCAGCCCGAGCGACGAGATCGCGAAGGCGAAGGCCCTCCTCGACGGCGGCACCATCACCGCTGCGGAGTACGAGCAGATCAAGACGCGCGTGCTCGCGGGCTGATCCGAGGCGAAGCAGGGGCTCGTGGTCTCACGCGATGGCGAGCCCCTCCCCGGTCGATCCGGTCAGAGCAGACCGACACGGCGAGCAGCCTCGACCGCCTCGGCACGTCCGTTGACCTGCAGCTTGCTGTAGATGCTTCGCAGCTGTGACTTGACCGTGTTGGCGCTGACGTATCGACGCCCTGCGATCTCGGCGATGCTCTGGTGGGCGGGAAGCTCCCGCAGCAACTCCTGTTCTCGCGCCGTCAGCTTCGCGATCGTGACGGTCGCGGCCTTCTCCGGCATCGCCATGTCCGGATGCGCGAGAATCTCCTCTGCCACAGGCCGCCACGCCCCCAACCGTTCGATGCGTGCACGCAGCACGACCGCCGGCTCGTTCCCCTCCTGGAGGAACGGCCGCACGGCCCCCAGCGGCGCTGCGCACATCAGCGCGTTCAGGATCGCCGCGGTCGCCGACGCGTCGCGTCTGTGGCGGTGCGCGTGAACGGCAAGAGCCACCCAGGCGGAGGCCAGAGCCAGCGGGCTGAATCGTGGAGCACCGCCCGCCAAGGCCTCACGGAGGACGTGATCGCCCTCACGGTTCGGATGCCGGAGGAAAGCGGCTGTCGCCGATTCGACGCTGTATTCGCCGAGAACACGACGACAGCGCGCGAGGAGCCGGTCCGCCAGCGGCACGTCACCCTGGCGGATGGCGGACCCGATCGCAGGAACCACGGCATAGGCGAGGCTGGAGACCGTGTCGGAGAGGTCGTTCTCGATCAGAGCCACCACCCGCGCGAGCGCGGCGCCGCCCCCACGGCGGGTGAGCTCGTCGAGCGCGAGGAGCATCTGCGTCAAGTGGTCGAGGCGTGCGCCGGCACGAGGACTCCAGTGCTCCAGCACGCTCGTCGAGAGAGGGTCGGCCCGGTGATAGGCACGCGTCGCCTGGAGGCAGACGGCGCGCGCAGCCACGGTATCCCGCTCATCGGCGCCACTGAGCCGGTCACGTTCGATCTGGAGGAGGACAGGCTCCATGTCGACCCGACTCGGCGCCCGGGAGACGATCGACAGCGCACTCTCCAGGATGAGCATCCGCAACCACCGCAGTTCCGAGGTGTCGGCGGTCGGCGAGCCGAGGTGCACGAGCGCCGCGCTCATGTTGTCGTTCATCTCGCCATCCACCCCTCCCGTGGTCCACACCTGCACATACTCGAGAAGGAGTGCGGTTCCGCGGGAGCAGGACGCGTCGACGGCTAGTGGCGGCCGGTCCCGCATGTCGCCCCGCCGCCGATTCGCGTGCGCCCACAGCGCGTCCACGATCTCGTCCACGGCGGTCCGCTCAACCCTCCGCTGGGCGTGGGTGCGGACACGGAGGAGCTGCGCTGCCCCTGGGCGATCGGGGAAGTGCGGAATCGCGAGAAGCAGCCCCATATCCGCCTCCAGCCTCTCGCGGTCCCGGGGCGCGACCGCACGAACGGCACGCATCACCGGGCCGGATTCGCCTTGGAAGATCAACTCGTAGCCGTGCTGATCGAGGAAGGCGGCGAGCGCGGCCGCGTCTGCGGCCCGGACTGTCTGAGCGAGGGCGCTGCGCAGATCGCCCCTCGCCGAGAACCACCGCGCCGCTGCTGCGTGGGTGCTGTTCGTCCGTGGGAGATCGCGTCGTCGCTGCTCTGCGGCGAGAAACGCCCAGAGGATGGGATGGAACCGATAGGAATCCGCGTCCTGTCGCATCACGAGCGAGTTGGCACAGGCGAGCTGCTCGAGAACACGACCGGCGTCGGGACTCCCCGTCACCGTGACGGCGAGTGCTGCCGATACCGTCGGTGCGACAGCCGACCAGACGAGCACTTCTTCCTGCTCCGGATCGAGAGCGGACAGCACCTCGGTGACGAGATAGTCGGCGACAGGGCGACTGTCGCCGTCGAACCGATCCACCACCGAGCCGTCGCCCGTCTCCCGCAGACGGCGCACGAGCACGAGTGCGGTCGCCCACCCACCGGTGCGGGCGAGGAGACCGCGGAGCTGCTTCCCGGTGGGGGCTGTCACATCCGCGAGAAGGCTGGTCGCCTCGTCGGCGGTGAAGGCGAGATCGGCACCGGAGATCTCGCTGGTTCGCACCCACCTGGCGGGCGACACCGGAAGTGCATCGAATCTGTCGGCGAGAACCACCCGAAGGCGGCCATCGCCGCTGTCGACCGCCGCCGCGATGGCCTCCCGCGCTTGCGCCGACGACCGATCCAGCTGGTCGATCACGAGATACACCCGGGAGGCACCTGCCGCCCTGCTCCGCTGGATCGCGTCGAACACCTGCGCCTCATCGGCGGCATCTGCGAAACACACCAGGCCGTCGACGGTGGCCATCCACTGCCGGAGAAGCACGGACTTGCCCGAGCCGGCGGGAGCCCAGATACCCACGACCCTGATCTCACGCTCGAAGGCGTCGAAGATCCGCCGCAACCGAGGTCGGTCGACCAGGCCGCTCCGTTGCAGGAGCGCAACCACTGATCCGCGTGCGTGAGTGATGTCCCCGAGATCTATCATCTCGGTATTATTTCACCCTTTACCCGCGGACTCGCGTCGGTCGTGGTTCTGCTCTCGTCAGCGCGTCCGAGCGACCCGCTTCTCGTCCCACACGGGCTCGTCCGATTCGTAGACGTCGCCATCCGACCCGAAGACCAGGAAACGGTCGAACGACCGGGCGAACCAGCGGTCGTGCGTCACCGCCAGCACGGTCCCCTCGAATCGCGCCAGGGCGTGCTCCAGCGCCTCGGCCGATTCCAGATCGAGGTTGTCGGTGGGTTCGTCCAGCAGCAGCAGCGTCGCCCCGGAGAGCTCGAGCAGCAGCACCTGGAACCGGGCCTGCTGCCCGCCCGACAGCGAGTCGAACGTCTGCTGCGCCTGCCGCACGAGGCCGTACCGATCGAGCGCCGAACTCGCGGCATCCCGCGGCATCCCCGCCCGACGGTCATCGCCGCGGTGCAGGATCTCCAGCAGCGTGCGCCCGATGAACTCCGGGTGTGCATGGGTCTGCGCGAACAACCCCGGTACGACGCGCGCGCCGAGAGTCGCCGTGCCGGTGTGCGCGACCGCGCTGACCTGCTCTCCTGTCGACGTGACATGACCGAGGGTGGCGTCAGGGTCGCTGCCGCCACGCGCGAGCAGCCGCAGGAAGTGCGACTTGCCCGATCCGTTCGAACCGAGCACTGCGACCCGGTCGCCGTACCAGACCTCCGCATCGAAGGGCCGCATGAGCCCGGTCAACTCGAGACGCTGTGCGACCACGGCCCGCTTGCCGGTGCGGGAGCCGCGCAGACGCATGTCGAAGTCCTGCGCGGGCGGTCGCTCCTCGGGCGGGCCGGCCTCCTCGAACTTGCGCAGGCGGGTCTGCGCCGCCTGATAGCGCGAGGCGAAGCCGTCGTTCGCCGACGCCTTGACCTTGAGGTTCGCGACCAGGGTGCGCAGCTTCTCGTGCTGCTCGTCCCAGCGCCGACGCAGTTCGTCGAGGCGGTCCATCCGGTCGGTCCGCGCTTGCTGGTATGTGGCGAACCCTCCGCCGTGCACCCATGCCGTGGCACCGGCGCCGCCGGGCTCCAGTGTGATCAGCCGGTCGACGGCGCGTGCGAGCAACTCGCGGTCGTGCGACACGAGCAGCACGGTCTTCGGCGTCTGACGCAGCTGCTCCTCCAGCCACCGCTTCGTCGGCACGTCGAGGTAGTTGTCCGGCTCGTCGAGCAGCAGCACCTCGTCGGGTCCGCGCAGCAGGGCTTCGAGCGCGAGCCGCTTCTGCTCTCCGCCGGAGAGCGTCGTGAGCTCGCGATATCGCGCCCGCTCGAACGGCACGCCGAGCGCGGCCACCGTGCACTGATCCCAGACGGTCTCGTGCTCGTAGCCGCCGGCGTCCGCGTACTCGGAGATCGCCGACGCGTACGCCATCTGCGTGTCGTGCTCGTCGCGCTCGATCAGTGCGTTCTCGGCGGCCTCGAGAGCTTCGGCCGCCGCGCGAATACGGGCCGGGGCGACGCGCGTCAGCAGCTGGTGCACCGTCTCGCCCGCCTCGCCGTGACCGACGAACTGATCCATGACGCCGAGTCCGCCGTCGATGGTCACGACCCCGTCATCGGCCGCCTGATCGCCCCGGATGATTCGCAACAGGGTGGTCTTGCCCGCCCCGTTCGGTCCGATCAGGGCGCTGGTGGAGCCGGCGCCGACCCGAAAAGTCGCCTCGTCGAGAAGCGGTCTGCCGTCGGGGAGCGTCAGTGAGACGCTGGAGACATCGATGTAGCCCACGGTGCGTGGCCGTCCTTCCGCCCGCGCATGCCGAGCCGACCAGGCTATCAGGCGCGGACGCCACGCACCGAACCGCGCTCAGGCGAGAGCGCTCGATGTCGGCACGGGCGCCGCGAAGAGATCGAACACGGGGCAGTGCGCATCGACGACGGTGCGCAGGTTCTCGTACTGCTCGGCGCTGTCCGGGCCCGTGATGTCGACCGAGACCCGGACATCATGGAAGCCCGCCCTCCCCGACTCGTCGATGCCGAAGAGCGTGCGCACATCGAGGTCGCCCTCCGCGGTGATCTCGATTTCATCGATCGTGAGACCGAGCGCCTGCGCGTAGAGACGGTACACGACCACCTGACAGGAGATGAGCGCACCCAGCGCGTACTCGACGGGGCTCGCCGCCACGTCGTCTCCGGCCAGCGCGCCGGGCTCGTCGACCAGGAAGCGGTGCTTCCCTGCGCGGATCTCGGTGGCGACGGAGCCGATGCCCCGCCCGCTCACGCGGTAGGTGAGCTGTGCGTTCGCGGCGTCCGCGGCGATCCGCTCGTTCCACGCGGTTCCGGCGTCGGTGAGTCGCTGCGAGCGCTCGGCGGGAGTGACATCGGCGATGCCGGCGAGCTGGTCCTGGAGAAGAGTCATGGCCCGAAGGTAGCGATCCGCTCACTCGCGCCGTACGGGTCACGTCATCCGGCTTCACACCCGGACACGGAGCGTCACGGATGCGACGCTCCGCGGTGCAGGGTCAACGCCGGAGCTGCTCGACGCGTTCAGATTCGCCCCAGGCGCGATCCGCCGTGAGCGCGACCGCGTCGAGACGCGCCGCTACCGCGAGGCACAGCCGATCGCCGAGCGAGAGGCCGCTCCCACGCTTCCACAGCCGGGCCGCCTCCTCGGCGTCACGGTGCGACACCGGCTCGACGCGCAATCGATAGCTGAGCAGCAGTCCGGACGCCACGCCCCAGTCGGCACCGGATGCGCGCACCTTCTGCGCGACCTCGGACCAGTTCGCCGCTCCGACCACCGCATCGTCGAGAACCTCCTCGACGCGATCGGCTCCGGGTTCGCCCTGCAGGAATGCGAGGAGTGCGGACGCATCCAGGACGATCACGCAGCGGCGTCCTCGGAGCTTGCGGCCGCCCGACGTTCGGCGAGAAGCGATTCCAGAACGTCCTTGCCTTCCAGTTGAGACCTGACGAGGGCCTTGGCCTGCTCGCGAGTGACCAGGATGACCCCACCCGCAGTCTCGATCATCAGCAGCGGCACACCCTGCTCCCAATGCTGGCGGCTGCGGAGCTCAGCGGGGATGACCAGCCGACCGCGATCACCCATCGGCGCGACGAAGGTGGTATCCATGGATCCACGGTACCACTCATGCGCACGCAGTGGGATGTCAGTCGGCGCGGCTCAGGCTCGTCAGCACCTCGGTGCGGGGTGCCGACGGGAGGACGAAGCGAAACTCGGTGCCCACGCCCTCCTGACTCGTCACGTCCATGCTCCCGCCGTGCGCCAGGACGATCGCCCGGGTGATCGTGAGCCCGAGACCGACACCCGGCACGGCATTGCGCGTCGCGGTCGACGCACGGAAGAACCGGGTGAACAGCATCCCCTGTTCGTCTTCCGGGATCCCGACGCCCGTGTCCTGCACGGCCAGCTCCACTCCCCCGTCGACCGGACGGACGCGGGCGTTGACGCGCCCGCCACGCGGGGTGAACTTGATCGCGTTGGACAGCAGATTGTCGAGAGCCTGACCGATCCGCCCGGAGTCGATCAGGAGGGTGATCGCGTCGGAACCGACCTCGGCCTCGATCTCGATGCCCTCGCGCTGCGCGTGCGGACCCGCCGAGACCACGGCCGATCGGACGAGCTCGGCGATATCGACCTCTTCGCGCTCGAGCGGGAACCTCCCGGACTCGACCTGCGCGGTGAAGAGCAGATCACCGACGAGGTTGAGCAGACGCTTCGCATTGCGCTCGATGATGCCGACGAACTCCTGCTGGTCGACGGTGAGCGGCTGACCGGGATCGTTCTGCAGCAGATCGAGGAAGCCGATGATCGCGCTCAGCGGCGTGCGGAGCTCGTGGGAGATCATCCCGACGAACTCGTCCTTCATGCGCGCGACCTCGACCGCCCTGGTCTCGTCGGTGAGCACGAACAGGTATCCCTGCTGCGCGCCGGCGCCGTCCTTGTGCGGGGTGACGGTGACCCGGGCGGGAACCGTCGTACCGCCCGCCGTCGTCACCTCGACGTCCCCGTCGACCGGGAGCCCGGCATCAGCCTGCGAGAACAGCGCCTGGATTCCGGGCGAGAGCTCCGCATAGCCGGGCAGAAGCTCGTGGTCCGAGCCGGGACGGTCGACGTTGTCGGCGGCCAGCATCGACAGGACCGCCGTCGAGAAGAAGCGGTCGATGCGCACGTCGTCGCGGGCCTCCTCCGCCGAGAGTCCCAGCAGGCGTTCCGCTCCGGGATTCCAGGCCGTGATCTTCCCGCTACAGTCCGTCGCGATCACCGCCTGCGCCGTGATCGACGCCCACAGGCTCTCGAACGAGTCCAGCAGCTCGCGGTACTGACGTTCCTTGTCGCGGAGCTGCACGATCATCGCGACGTTCTCCGACAACGCTCTCGTGCGTTCGACGACGAGCTCCTCCGCCTGGTCGACGCGCATGCGCTGCTGTCGGGACAGCTCATTGACGACGGCCGCGACCGCGGAGAACACCAGCGGCCCGATGACCCCGCGCAGCCACTCCACCGACGTCGAGGGCGGATCGGCGAAGTACGGCAGGAGCAGGGCGATGGAGGTGAGTCCGCCGACCACGAAGACCCAGCGGATGCCGGGGGCGGCCGCGATCCACACCACAGGCAGGATGACCAGCGAACCGAAGATGGACGAGGCGCCTCCCGTGCCGGCCCGGAAGAAACCGAACCCGATGATGTCGATCATCGGGACGAGCAGCACGACCCAGCCGTCATAGACGTGACGGGCGCTGAGCACCGCAGCCTGCAGCGTCGCAGCGAGGAGAAGGCCGATGCCGAGGAGGGCGACGCCGAGGTTCGTGAAAGGCAGGTCCGCGTTCCCCCATGACAGCAGCGCCGCGATGACAATCGCGGCCGCCGACGGCAGCTGCTTGACCAGCGGGCTCGGGTTGTCGAACATCCGGTACCACCGGCTCTCGGCCCGGTCGATCGGGGTCGCCCTCACCGCTTCACCTGCTCCACGATGCGATGCAGGTCGGCGCCCGTGATCGGTTTCGGCAGCGCGGCATCCGCCGGCGGGTAGTCGGCGGCATCGAGCACCGAGCTGATCACGAGGAAGCAGTCGGGGAATCGCTCCTGCACCAGGCGCGCGCAGGCCTGCCCGGAGATCCCCGGGAGCAGCAGATCGAGCACGGCGACCACCGGATCGATGTCTGGGAAGGCCGCGATCGCCGACTCGGCGTCGTGCGCGATGAAGACATCGAAGCCCTCACGATCGAGATAGCGCCGCAGGAGCGCAGCCTGGTCGGGAGCGTCCTCGACGACGAGGGCCAACGGCCTCCCGGTCATCGAAGGAACAGCTCTCGCACGACGACGACCACGACGACGACGACGAGCGCGAGAACAGCCTGCGGGATCAGTCGTCGCTCGCGCCGGGCATCCGCGACGATCTCCTCCCGCTCGGCTTCGGGTGACGGTGCAGCGTTCATGAGTCGACGCGTCCGATCTTCTCGGTCTTGATCCAGGAGGCGTCAGCACGACGCCACTCTTTGATGTAGGAGTCCACGGTGATCGCGCACAGCAGGGAGCCGTAGCCGCAGATGTAGAGCAGGAGCCCGGCGAAGAAACGCCCGCCCGGAAGCTTCTCGACCGCGCGCGCGAGCCAGATCCCGAGCATCGAGATCGGGCCCCAGAGGTAGAAGATCACGGCCCAGAGGATGCGCGTCTCGTCGGTGAGATCCAGTCCGACGGCCTCGAGACCGGATTCGAATGCCCACGGGAAGAGGGCGATCGCCATCAGGAGGAGCGCACCCAGCCCCGGGAACATGATCGCCTCGCGCCAGGAGTGCCGGCCCGTACGGGGATCGAGCTGCACCGCGTACAGCATCGAGTACAGGTAGATGCAGGCCGCCGAGATCCACATGAAGCGGAAGACGAACTCCGCGATGTCGCTGTGCAGCACGAGCAGAGCGAGCATTCCCGCCGCGGCGAGCAGCATGAACGCGGGCAGCAGGAGGATGGTGAACCAGGCCAGTCCGAACGAGAAGCTGCCCAGGTTGTGCTCGCGGCTCGGACGGAACCACAGCTTGCGGTAGATCGAGGTCAGCTGCACGTTGCCGCGGGCCCAGCGCAGTCGCTGCTTCCAGAGGCTGTCGATCGTCCGCGGCTCTTCGGCGAGCACGACGGCGTGCGGCTCGAAGACCATCCGGCGACCCTTGAGCTGGCCCTCGAACGTGGTCATCGTGTCTTCGGCGAGAGTCCCCGTCGGGATCCGCCCGCCGATCGCCTCGAGGTTGGCCCGCGAATGCAGCTGGGCGCCGCCGGCGAGACAGGCGATCGCGCCGCCGACGTTCTGCACCCGACGGGCGGAGAGCTGGCCGATCACGTACTCGATCGCGATGAACCGCGTGAGGTAGTTGCGGTCGCGGCTGCCCTCGGCGATGTAGGCGGTCACCGCCCCGACCTTGTCGTCGGCGAGATGCCGGCTGAGTTTGCGCAGGGAGTCGCGCGCGAAGATCACGTCGGCGTCCATGATGAGCACGGCTTCGGTCCAGACGTCGGCGAGCACCACATCCAGGCCGTGGTTGAGCGTGTGAGCCTTGCCCTCGCCACCCTTCTCGCGCCGCAGGTGCACGACCCGTCCGGGGTGGGCATCGGCCTTGGCCCCGACGATGGCGGGGGTGTCGTCGGTGGACGCGTCGTCGACGACGAACACGCGCAGGCGATCGGCGGGGTACTCCAGCTGGAGCAGCCGCTCGATCGCCGGGCCGATGACAGCCCCCTCGTTCCACGCCGGGATGATGACGGCGACGTTCGGATGGTACGGCGCGGCCTTGCCGTAGTGGTTGCGGAACGCATGCACCGGCAGCATGAGGAACTGCAGTCCCGTGTTGATCACCGGCAGCGTGCCGACCAGGACGCAGAGCAGGAGCACGATGACGAGTGCCGTCTCGAGCCAGGTCAGATCGGCCATCAAGACACCTCCACCGCATCGAGCAGCGGGATCACGCGCGAATAGCGGCCGACCTCGGCGGCGTCGTGGCTGTCGGTGGAGGCGACGATCACTCCCCCCGCGCGGCGGAGGGCCGACAGCGCTTCGGAGCCGGGGCACCCCCACTTCTCATTGACCTCGACCAGGGTGTCGGTCTGCGCCGCAGCCTGCGCCCACGCCTGCGTGCGCTCCGGGCCGAGATCGAACTCGGACAGACCGATCTTGGGGAGGATCGAGAAGCAGTGCGCGAGCTGATTCCCGGGATGCCGACGCATCGTCGCGATGAGCGCGTCGACGAACTGATCCAGCACGTCGTCCGCGGCCCAGCCTGAGGCGATCCGTTCGCGGACAGCTGTGGGGCCGAGGGGCCCTTCCTTCCCCGGGAACTGATGATCGGCGATCAGGATCCGGTCGATGCCTTCGGGAAGAACCGGGATGTCGAGCGACCCCGAGGCATCGAGGATCTTGGCCTCGACGCCCGAGAGCACGGTCAGCCCGTCGGGCACACGCAGTGCGCAGACGGCAGCCAGGTACTCGGGCACCCACGTGGTGCTCTGACGCACATGATCGACCAGACGCAGCGTGGTCAGGCCGGCCGCGACCGCGGCATCGACGTTCTGGGCGAGCGTCGAGACGGCATCGTCCGAGAAGGTCGAGTGCACGTGGTGATCGCCGCGCAGCACGGCGTGGGTCACAGCTCCTCCTGATGGCCCGCATGCGCGGAGACCAGCAGGTCGTCGACCTCGACGATCACATCTTCCAGGAAGCGCACCGAGGCGACCTCGCGGAACGGCACACGCGCCGGCAACTCGCGTCCGAGGAAGAGGTCGGCCACGAGTGACGGGATGTCGACACCGGCCGCGATCGTCAGCGGCAGTGCGCCGGGGAAGCGCGGATTGACCTCGAGCAGCACGGCCCGGTCGGCACGGTCCCGGCGCAGCTGCACGTTCGCGACGCCCACGAGTCCGATGGCGCGGGCGATCGCTGCCGCTGCGTCCTCGAGCTCCGGGTCCTGCACGGTGCGTCCGGCGATGGCGACGCCGGAATCGACCCGCGCACGGGTGCGGGGCACCGCGGCGACCACGTGACCCGTCGCATCCGCGATGACGTCGACCGAGTATTCCTCCCCCGGAAGGAAGTCCTGCACGATCAGGCCCTCATCCGTGGGCAGCGCCTCGAGGGCCGCGCGATCGGGCACGAGACGCACGCCGCGGCTGCCGGCGCCCTGGCGCGGCTTGGCGAAGACCGGGAACTCCCAGTCGACGGCCTGCGCGTCAGGGCCGGCGAGGACCGTGCGAGGAGTGAGACCGGTCGGCGCGCACCGTTCGGCGAGCGCGAGCTTGTCCAGCGCGGTGTTCAGCGTGTCTGCCGACGGTGCGGCGAGCACGGCAGGTGCCAGTTCGTCCCGCCGCTCGGCCAGGGCGATGAGCTCGACGTCGACGGTGGAGATCACGAGATCGAGCCGATCGGCCTCGACCATCCGCGCGATCGCCGGCACGAAGTCGTCGTCCCGCCCCGGAGGGACCAGGCGACGCTGCGCCGGGGGCACCAGATAGATACCGCTCGCCCAGCCGTCCATGTCGGCGGCGAACACGGTCAGATCGGATCGGTGGAGGAGGGATCGGATCACGGCTACTCCGGCCGGTCCGCCTGCTCCGGTCACCAGCACACGCTTCGTCATCAGCTCTCCCGTCGACTGAGTTCATGGGCGCCGATG
>NZ_JBLVOH010000227.1:8629-10148 GCF_053543675.1 Microbacterium umsixpiens | reverse complement strand
TGGGCGCCGATGAACTCAGCCGTCTCGCGCACCACTTCCAGGGGTTCCACGGCTGTGCCGCCACCGAACCGCGACCAGTACCGCGCGGTCGCGGTGACGAACTCGGGAGCCAGGTAGTCGCGATTCGCCGTCTGCGAGCCGAAACGCTCCAGCAGCCGAAGCTTGTCGTCGAGGTACTGATCGATCCGCACGAACCGGGTGGGACGGAAATCGATCGTCGACGACGGGCTCTGGTAGCAGGCGACCGTGCCCACGCGGCGGGTCGCCACGATCGTGGCCTCGCTCACGGCGCGGTGGTCCTGGTGCCGGTCATTGCTCGAGTGCGTGTAGACGATGGTCGGCTGGATCTCCTGCACGACCTCCTCGATGAGGCGCACCGTCGATCCGCCGCCCGAGATCTCGGTGTCCACGAGATCCTTCAGGAACAGCCGGGCGCCGAGCATCTCCGCCGCCGCCAGGGATTCGTCCTGTCGGCTCGCGGCGTCGCCGCCGCGGGCCCCGCGAGACAGGGTGAGGATCGTGATCTCGTCCTGCGCCCGAGAATGAGCGGCGAGAAGTCCGCCGACCCCGATCTCGACGTCGTCGGGATGGGCGCCGATCGCGAGCACACGCTCCGTCGGGCGCGCCTCCTCCCGGCGACGGCGTCCTTCCTCGACCAGTCGCATGACCGACTCGACGAGCTTGGCGTTGTCGAGGGGCTTGGTGAGGAACTCGTCCGCCTGCGCGCGCAGCGCCGAGACCGCGTACTCGACCGACACGTGGGCGGTCATCACCACGACGGGCACGGTGGGAACCGTGCGCCGGAGTTCGGCGAGGAGTTCGAGTCCGTTGAGTCCGGGCATCTCGATGTCGGTCACGACGACGTCGGGGCGCACCTGCGCCACGCGTTCGACAGCGGCCCTCCCGTCTTCGGCGACGTCGACGATGCAGCCGGCCCGCCTCTCGAGCACGGTCTTCACGAGCAGGGCGACGTCGGCGTCGTCGTCGACGACGAGGACTCTGGGAGCATCCTCAGGCATGTGTACAGCTCTCCTTGGGGAGGTTCCCTGACCGATGGGGATCGGCGAGTGCGATCTCGGCGCCTTCAACACCGGGACCGCAGGGAAAGTCGAGCGGGGTATGTCGATTCTGGCATAGCCCGTTCGCCACCCGGGCCCGCGCGGATCACGACCTCGCGGCAGCGGCCTTCTTCTCCTGTTGGTAGACCCGGATCGCCTCGTAGCGGTCGGCCGAGCGGGCGCGACGCTTGGCCGCCTCGTCATCGCGATTCTTCGGCGGGGCGGTCGTGACGAGTTCGTCCAACAGGGCACGGGTCGCCTGCGCGATCTCGGCGACCGCGCGGTCGAACGCGGCGCGATTGGCACGCGACGGCGCGTTCGCCCCGGAGATCTTCCGGACGAACTGGAGGGCCGCCTCGTGGCACTCGTCGTCGGTCGCGGCGGGCTCGAGGTTGTTCAGCGGAACGATGTTTCGGCACATACCGGCACGGTACGCCGGGCCGTCGACAGACGGAAGGGGG
>NZ_JBLVOH010000227.1:2518-8609 GCF_053543675.1 Microbacterium umsixpiens | reverse complement strand
CGGGCCCCTCTGCGAAGATCCCGTCGGGATCCGACGTCACTTCTTGTAGTTCGGTGCTTCCACGACGATCTGCACGTCGTGCGGGTGCGACTCCTTGAGCCCCGCCGAGGTGATGCGCACGAACTTGCCGCGCGTCTTGAGCTCTTCGATCGTGCGCGCTCCGACGTAGAACATCGACTGACGGAGACCGCCGACCAGCTGATAGGCGACGGCGGCGAGCGGGCCGCGATACGGCACCTGCCCTTCGATGCCCTCGGGGATCAGCTTGTCGTCGCTGGGGACGTCGGCCTGGAAGTAGCGGTCCTTGGAATACGAGGTCTGCTTGCCGCGGGTCTGCATCGCGCCGAGCGAACCCATTCCGCGGTACTGCTTGAACTGCTTACCGGACTGGAAGACGATCTCGCCCGGGGACTCGTCGGTTCCGGCCAGGAGCGAGCCGAGCATGACGGCGTCGGCACCGGCGACGAGAGCCTTGGCGATGTCACCGGAGTACTGCAGTCCCCCGTCGGCGATCACGGGCACGCCCGCCGGTCGGGCCGCCAGCGAGGCCTCGTAGACGGCCGTGACCTGGGGCACACCCACACCTGCGACGACGCGCGTGGTGCAGATCGACCCGGGACCCACGCCGACCTTGACCGCGTCGACGCCCGCATCGACCAGAGCCTGGGCGCCCTCACGGGTCGCGACGTTGCCGCCGACGATGTCGATGTGCTCGAACGACGCGTCGGCCTTCAGGCGGCGGACGAGGTCGATGACGCCCTGGGACTGCCCATTGGCGGTGTCGACGACGAGCACGTCGACGCCGGCGTCGCGCAGCGCCTCGGCACGCTCCCACGCGTCTCCGAAGAAGCCGATCGCGGCACCGACGCGCAGGCGGCCCTGGTCGTCCTTGGTGGCGAGGGGGTACTTCTCGCTCTTGTCGAAGTCCTTGATGGTGATGAGGCCCGCGAGCTTGCCGTTGTCATCGATGAGCGGCAGCTTCTCGACGCGGTGCTTCGCGAACAGCGCGATGACCTCTCCGGCGGCCACCCCGACCGGCGCGGTGACGAGGTTCTCGCTCGTCATGACGTCTTTCACGAAAGTGCTCTGACGCTCGAAGCCCGACACGAAGCGCATGTCGCGGTTGGTGATGATGCCGACCAGCTTGCCCTCATCGTCGACCACGGGCAGCCCCGAGATGCGGTACTTGGCGCACAGGTTGTCGACCTCTTCGACGGTCGCATCCTGGGTCGTGGTGATCGGGTCGGTGATCATGCCGGACTCGCTGCGCTTGACGCGGTCGACGTGCGCGGCCTGGTCGGCGATGGACAGGTTGCGGTGCAGGATGCCGATGCCGCCCTCGCGCGCCATGGCGATCGCCATGCGGGATTCGGTGACCGTGTCCATCGCGCTCGACAGCAGCGGGGTGGCGACCGAGATGCGGCGGGTGATCCGCGACGAGGTGTCCGCTTCGCTGGGGATGACGTCGGTGTGCCCCGGCAGGAGCAGCACATCGTCGTACGTCAGTCCGACGAAGCCGAAGGGATCGTGCTGTTCCATGGATTCTCCTTCTGCGCGAGTCGCGCATGTCCGAGTGCGAGGGGGTGGTCGACGTCGGCCTTTGCGGGGCCACGGCCCGTATGAAGATTCTAAGCGCGACGCACCCGAGAACATTCCCGGAGCCCGCCGTTACCGGACCGTTGACCGCGACGGTAGGTGATTCGGGGATCGCACACTACGCTCAAATGCGTCGTCCATCCCTGCGGTTCATACCCGATGCCGCAGTGACAGCACTCACAGTGGAGGTTGCGTGGGACCCACAACAATCGCCGTGCAGCGAAGGCGCCCCTGGGCCGTCATCTGCCTCGGTATCCTCATGGCGCTCATGGCGTTCCTGTTCCTGCCCCCCTCATCGGCCTCGGCCGAGACGACGGACGACGGGCAGGAGGTCACGGACTTCTACTTCGCCGGTGTCGTCACCAATGCGGATGAGCCGGTCGAAGGCGTCGTCATGTCCATCGAGGGCAACGGCTTCGAAGCCGAGACCGAGACCGACGCCGAAGGCAAGTGGCGCCTCTACGTGCCGGAGATGGAGACGTACACCCTCACGGTGGACGAGTCCACGCTGCCGAAGGGCGTCATCGTCGACGCGACCCAGCTCCCCGAGGGCATCCAGCCCGTCTCGGGGACCACCGCGTCGTTCGAGCTCGAATTCGGCCTCACCGGCACGAAGATCGTCAACTTCTTCCTCGGAGCGGGCGAGCGGGTCACCGTGTCGTTCCTCGATCAACTCCTGTCGCGCATCGTCGGCGGCCTGAACTTCGGGCTCCTCCTCGGACTCGCCTCCATGGGCGCCGCGCTCATCTACGGCACCACCCGCCTGTCGAACTTCGCCCACGGCGAGATGGTCACCTGGGGCGCGGTCGTCGCGCTGCTCTGCACGACGTTCTGGCATCTGCCGCTCTGGCTCGGCATCATCGCCGCCGTCATCGGCGGAGCCGCGCTCGGGTGGGCGCTGGATGCCGGGATCTGGAAACCCCTGCGGCGAAGAGGCCTCGGGGTGGTCCAGCTCATGATCGTGAGCATCGGGCTCTCCCTCGCCCTCCGGTACGGCATGCAGTACTTCATCGGCGGCAACACGTACCAGCTGCCGGGAGCGAGCCCCGAGCCCATCCGCCTCGGACCCATCTCGCTGTCGTACATCGACATGATCGCGATGGGGACGAGCATCGTCGTGATCCTCGGTGTCGCGTTCTTCCTCACCAGGACCCGCACCGGAAAGGCGACCAGGGCCATCTCGGACAACCCGCAGCTGGCCGCGGCATCCGGCATCGACGTCGACAAGGTCATCCGCACGGTGTGGATCCTCGCGGGGGCTCTCGCCGCGATCTCCGGCATCCTGTGGGCGTACTTCCGCCCCGGGGTGAAGTGGGACATGGGCATGCAGATGCTGCTGCTGATGTTCTGCGCGATCACCCTCGGCGGCCTCGGCTCCGCGATCGGCGCCCTGATCGGCTCGATCATCGTCGGTCTCGCCGTCGAGGTGTCGACCCTGCTGGGTGTGCCGTCCGACCTCAAGTACGCCACGGCACTCGTCGCGCTGATCATCATTCTGCTGGTGCGACCGCAAGGCATCCTCGGACGCAAGGAAAGGTTGGGCTGACGCATGGACTTCGGAAGCATCTTCGGCAACACCGCCTCCTATCTCTTCAGCCCGACGACGATCGCCTACGCCCTGGCGGCGACCGGCCTCGCCGTGCACTTCGGCTACACCGGCCTGCTCAACTTCGGCATGGCCGCGTTCATGGCCATCGGCGGCTACGGCTACGCGATCTCGATCCTGACCTTCGGGTTCCCGTGGTGGGCCGGCGTCCTCGTCGGCATGCTGGGCGGCGCGGCATTCGCTCTGATCCTGGGTATCCCGACCCTGCGTCTTCGCGCCGACTACCTCGCCATCGCGACCATCGCCGCCGCCGAGGTGGTGCGGCTCATGTTCGTCACCGAGCTCTTCAAGGACTGGACGAACTCCGCCGGCGGACTCTCCGGGTACCACCAGAGCTTCCGCGACTCGAATCCGTTCCCACCGGGCACCTACGGCTTCGGCCCGTGGACCTACAACGCGACCGATCTGTGGGTGCGGGTCGTCGGACTGATCGCCCTCGTGATCGCCGTGCTCGTGGTCTGGGCGCTCATGCGCAGCCCATGGGGTCGGGTGCTCAAGGGCATCCGTGAGGACGAGGATGCGGTGCGCTCGCTCGGCAAGAACGTCTTCGCCTACAAGATGCAGGCGCTCGTGGTCGGTGGTGTGATCGGCGCCGTCGGCGGCATCGTCTTCATCCTGCCGTCCGCGGTGATCCCCGGCAGCTACTCCACGTCGCTGACGTTCTTCCTGTGGACGATCCTCCTGCTCGGCGGCGCGGCCACCGTGCTCGGCCCGACGCTCGGCGCGGTGCTGTTCTGGGTGGTGTTCGCCTTCCTCGGTGCGCTCCTCCCTGCCATGGCGAACGCCGGCTACCTGCCCATGTCCGGCGCACAGGCCGACGTCGTGCGGTACATCGTGATCGGCGTCGTGCTGATGCTGATCGTCATTTTCCGCCCGCAGGGCATCCTCGGAAACAAGAGGGAGATGACCTTTGTCAAGTAATGACGACGCGGTGGTCACGCCCGCGAAGAGCACGCCCCGCGCCAAGACCGGAGGCCTGGCCGCCGGTCCCGCCGCGCCCGGCGTCAAGAAGGTCGACCCGATCCTCATCGTCGATGCGGTGGAGCGCCGTTTCGGCGGTCTCACCGCGGTCGATGTCGACCACCTGGAGATCCCGCGCGGAGCCATCACGGCGCTGATCGGCCCGAACGGCGCCGGCAAGACGACCCTGTTCAACCTGCTGTGCGGCTTCGACAAGCCGAACGCCGGCACCTGGTCGTTCGACGGGAAGAACCTCTCCGGCATCCCCTCGTTCAAGGTGGCGCGGATGGGACAGGTGCGCACCTTCCAGCTCACGAAGTCGCTGTCGCTGCTGACCGTGCTCGAGAACATGAAGCTCGGCGCGAAGGACCAGCGCGGCGAAGGCTTCTGGGCGGGGCTGTTCCCCTTCCTCTGGCGCAAGCAGGATCAGGAGATCGAGGCGCGCGCGCACGAGCTGCTCACCCGCTTCAAGCTCGACGCCAAGGAGCAGGACTTCGCCGCATCGCTCTCGGGCGGTCAGCGCAAGCTCCTCGAGATGGCCCGCGCGCTCATGAGCGATCCGACCCTGGTGATGCTCGACGAGCCCATGGCCGGCGTGAACCCCGCGCTCACGCAGTCGCTGCTCGAGCACATCCTCGACCTCAAGGATCTGGGGATGACGGTGCTGTTCGTCGAGCACGACATGCACATGGTCCGCCACATCGCCGACTGGGTGGTCGTGATGGCGGAGGGGCGTGTGGTCGCCGAGGGTCCGCCCGACCAGGTCATGGAGGATCCGGCCGTCGTGGACGCCTACCTCGGTGCACACCAGGACGTCGACCTCGGGGCCGTCACCGGTCGTCTTCCGGTGATCTCGGAAGAGGACGCGGTCCGCATCCGGGAGCAGATCGAGACCGAGGTCGAGGCCGAAGTCGAGGCCGAAGACGTCGAGGAGGAGAAGGCATGACCGACGCATCCGCCCCCACGCCCGCGCCCGCTCCCGCGGAGCGCAACGAGATCAAGAACGACGACGTGATCGTCGAGCTGACCGATGTGCACGCCGGATACCTGCCCGGGGTGAACATCCTCAACGGCGCGAACCTCGTGGCCCACAAGGGTGAGCTGATCGGCATCATCGGCCCGAACGGCGCCGGCAAGTCGACGCTGCTCAAGGCGATCTTCGGCATGGTCGAGATCCGCTCGGGCGATGTCACGGTGAAGGGCGAGAGTATCGTCGGGCTCAAGGCCGACAAGCTCGTGCGCCGCGGCGTGGCCTTCGTGCCGCAGACGAACAACGTGTTCCCGTCGCTCACGATCCAGGAGAACCTGGAGATGGGGCTCTACCAGAACCCCAAGATCTTCGCCGAGCGCCTGGAGTTCGTCAGCAGCATCTTCGGTGAGCTGGGCAAGCGCCTCAAGCAGCGCGCAGGTTCCCTCTCCGGCGGTGAGCGGCAGATGGTCGCGATGTCGCGCGCGCTGATGATGGATCCGTCGGTGCTGCTGCTCGACGAGCCGTCGGCTGGCCTCTCCCCCGTGCGTCAGGACGATGCCTTCATCCGCGTCTCCGACATCAACAAGGCGGGCGTGACGACGATCATGGTCGAGCAGAACGCGCGCCGCTGCCTGCAGATCTGCGACCGCGGCTATGTGCTCGATCAGGGCAAGGACGCGTACGAGGGCACCGGGCGCGAGCTGCTGAACGACCCCAAGGTCATCGGCCTCTACCTCGGCACGCTCGGCACCGACGCCGCCTGAGCGCGTTCACGCGAGAGGGGGATGCCACGCGGCACCCCCCTCCTGCGTGCATGGCGGCCATCCGTCGCCTCTCGGCGCGAGCGTCCGTCGGGAGTTCGTGCATCCGTCGGGTCCTCGCCCGGCGTTTCTCCCGACATCCGTGCGAGCTCCCGACGGATGAACCGGGACGGGACGGGGCGGGGACGACGAAGGGGG
>NZ_JBLVOH010000227.1:1534-2478 GCF_053543675.1 Microbacterium umsixpiens | reverse complement strand
GGGGCCCCCGTCTGTGCGCTTACTTGAGGCGCGTGGTGGTGTTGTCGGCGCCGAACTCGTAGACGCCGATCGCGGCGCCCTTCGGGTCGTTGTTCTCGTCGAACGTGATCTCGCCGGAGAGACCGTCGTAGTCCGCCGTGCCGCCGCCGTTGATGATGTCGGCGCACTCGGCGTACGTGGTGCACTTCTCACCCTTGTCGCCGCCGCCGGACACGGTGCCCATCTGCTCAGCCATGTCGGCGCCCTCGACGGAGCCGGCAGCCAGAGCCGACAGCGCCATGAGGATGACGGCGTCGTAGGCCTCAGCCGAGTAGGTCACGGCGTCGATCGGGTCGTTGCCGTCGGCCGTCCAGACCTCGTTGAGCTGGTCGAGGAAGTCCTGCGGCAGCTCAGCGCCGGCGCGGGTTCCCTTCGAGCCCTCGAGGTTGACCGAGACGTCGGTGCCCCAGTCCTTCAGGTTGCCGTCGACGAGGTACAGCGAGCCCGTGTCGACGCCCGCGTTGCCGAGCAGCGGCGCGATGGTCGCGAACTGGTCGTACGAGACGACCGCGACGGCGTCGGGCTTGGCGGCCGCGATCTCAGACACCTGAGCGTTGAACTGACCGTCGCCCTGGTTGAAGGATGCATCGGCGACGACCTCGCCGCCGGTGCCCTCGAACGTCGACTTGATGGCCTCGAACAGACCGGTGCCGTAGGGGTCGTTCTGGTAGATGATGCCGAGGGTCTTGTGGCCGTCTTCGGCGATCTGGTTGCCGAGGACCTCGCCCTGCAGGTTGTCGCTCGGTGCCGTGCGGAAGTACAGCGGGTTGATGCCCGAGAAGTCCGGCGACGTGTTCGACGGCGAGACGGTGAGGATGCCCGCGCCGGCGTTGCCGTCGAGGATGAGCTTGGTGACGCTCGACGACGCGGCGCCGACCATCGCGGTGATGCCCTCGTTCTGGAGG
>NZ_JBLVOH010000227.1:528-1514 GCF_053543675.1 Microbacterium umsixpiens | reverse complement strand
TGGAGGTTGGTGATCGACGTCTCGTACGCCTTGTTGTCGAGGTCGCCCTCGTCGGCGGTGGTGAGGTCGATGGTCACGCCGGCGTCGGCCTCGTTGATCTCGTTGACAGCCAGCTGCACGCCGGCTTCCATCGGAGCGCCGAGGAAGGCGAGCGAGCCGGTCGCGGGAAGCAGCGAGCCGAGCTTGAGCGTCAGATCGACGGCCGGCTTCTCACCGCCTTCGCTGGGCTCGGCGTTCGGCGTGCTGCTGCAGCCGGCGATGACGATGGCGGATGCGCTGATCAAAGCGATCCCTGCGAAGACCTTCGCGGTGCGCGAACCCTTCATTGCGTTCATGGTGCTCCCTTGCGTAACTGAACGTGGATTGTGACCACGGGCGGGTGCTCTAACACTAGGGCGTGATACCCGTCCACAGGGGGTGCAAGTATCTCGGTGCGTTAACGATCCGATACCGGGATTCCGGGCCGGAGAACCGCGGGTTCAGACGAGTTCGGGCTGCGCGATCCGGCGCCCTCGGCGGGCGGCGATCAGCAGGTCGACGACGAAGACGCCGATCGCGATCCAGACGATGATGAACCCGGCCCAGCGCTCCGGCGGCATCGGCTCGTGCAGGATCGCGACGCCGATGAGGAACTGCATCACCGGGGTGATGAACTGGATCATCCCGATCACCGTGAGGTTGATCCGACGGGTTCCCGCCGCGAACAGCAGCAGCGGCACGGCCGTCGCCACGCCGGCGAAGGCCAGCAGCACGGCGTGCACCCACCCGTTGCCGCCCATCGTGATGCCGGCGGGAGTCGTCGCGACCACGATCAGCTGCACGACCGCGATGGGGATCAGCCAGAACGATTCGAGGGTGAGACCGCTGACGGCGTCCACCGCCGGACCGATCTTCTTCTTGATGAGCCCGTAGACACCGAACGACGCGGTCAGCGAGAGCGCGATCCACGGAAAGGCGCGGTAGGCCACGATGATCACGACGACCGC
>NZ_JBLVOH010000227.1:0-508 GCF_053543675.1 Microbacterium umsixpiens | reverse complement strand
CCCCCCCACTGCAGCCTGCGGATGCGCTCTTTCAAGACGAAGACGCCCAGCAGCACGGTGGTGATGGGGTTGATGAAGTAGCCCAGACTCGTCTCGACCACGTTGTCGCTGAGGGTTCCGATGAGGAACACCTGCCAGTTGATGTAGATCAGGAGGCCGGCGAGCGCGGTCCAGCCCAGCAGCTTCGGCTGCCGCAGGATCACACCGAACGGCGCCCAGCCGCGCGTGACCGTGAGCAGCAGGATGCAGAAGACGAACGACAGCAGCACCCGCCACGCGACGACCTCCCACGGACCGGTCGGCACCAGGAGGAGGAAGTAGAGCGGGAGCACGCCCCAGAGGAGGTAAGCGGATCCGGCGTAGGCGACTCCGGCCGTCTGCGTTGCGCGGGTCGTCTCGGGGGTCACCGCACAACACTATGCCCGCGCCGGAGGCCCGGAGAGCGGCGGCCCGTCGCCGCGCGGAGATCGGCAGGAATCGGATGCCTGATGGCGGGATGCAGAAGGGG
>NZ_JBLVOH010000226.1:12453-30214 GCF_053543675.1 Microbacterium umsixpiens | reverse complement strand
TTCACAACGCGCGACGCGCGACGCCGAACCGCCGCCGAGCGCGGCGAAACGCCCCGGCCGGGTCGAGTGACCCGGTCGGAGCGTCCCGTCTCGCTGGGCGAAGATCAGCTGACCTTCTTCCGGTAGGCGATGATCGCGAACACGTAGGCGACCACGAGGATGCCGACGCACCAGGCGAGGGCGACCCAGATGTCGTCGCCGACGGGCTGTTCGGCGAACAGCGCCTGGATGGTGTTGACGATCGAGGTGACGGGCTGATTCTCGGCGAACCACTGCACCGGTCCCGGCATCGTCTCGGTCGGCACGAAGGCCGAGCTGATGAACGGCAGGAAGATCAGCGGGTACGAGAACGCGGTCGCCCCGTCGATCGTCTTCGCGCTGAGCCCCGCGATGATCGCGAGCCACGTGAGGGCCAGGGTGAACAGCAGCAGGATGCCGATGACTCCGAGCCAGGCGAGCGGGCTCGCCCCGGTGCGGAAGCCCATCAGGAATCCGACGCCGAAGATGATCGCCAGGGTGATGGCGTTCGCCGTGAGGGAGGTGAGCACATGGGCCCACAGCACGCTCGATCGGGCGATCGGCATGGAGTGGAACCGCTCGAAGATTCCGCTCTGCAGATCGTTGAAGAGCCGGAACGCGGTGTACGCGATGCCGGATGCGACAGCGATCAGCAGGATGCCGGGGAGCAGGTAGTTCACGTAGTTCTCGGCACCGGTGCTCTGCTGCAGGGCGCCGCCGAAGACGTACACGAACAGGAGCATCAGCGCGATCGGGGTGACCGCCGTGGTGATGATCGTGTCGGGGCTGCGGAAGATGTGCCGCATGGAGCGGCCGGTGAGTGTCGCCGTATCGGCGGCGAAGTGCGTGCTCATGCTGCGTTCTCCTTTCCGGGGGCCTGGGGGCCGATGAGGGTGAGGAAGATCTCCTCGAGGGTGGGCTGCTTCTCGACGTACTCGACCTTGGCGGCCGGCAGCAGGCGCTTGAGGCCGGCGAGAGTGTCGTTGGCGATGATGCGGCCCTCGTGCAGGATCGCGATGCGGTCGGCCAACTGCTCCGCCTCGTCGAGGTACTGCGTGGTGAGCAGCACCGTGGTGCCGGTGTTCGCGAGTTCCTTGACCACGTCCCACACCTCGATGCGGGCTTCGGGGTCGAGGCCGGTGGTCGGCTCGTCGAGGTAGATGACCTCGGGGTGACCGACCAGGCTCATCGCGATGTCGAGCCGGCGACGCATGCCGCCGGAGTAGGTGCCGGCCTTGCGGGCTCCGGCATCCGTCAGGCGGAACTTCGCCAGCAGGTCGTCGGCGATGTTCCCGGCGTCGGGCAGGTGCCGCAGCTTCGCGACCAGGACCAGGTTCTCGCGTCCGGTGAGGATCTCGTCGACCGCGGCGAACTGCCCGGTGAGGCTGATCACCTCGCGGACGCCGACCGGGTTCGCGGCGACATCGATGCCCTGCACGGTCGCCGTGCCGGCATCCGCCTTCAGCAGGGTGGAGAGGATGCGCACCACCGTGGTCTTGCCGGCGCCGTTCGAGCCGAGGAGGGCGAAGATGCTGCCCTTCTCGACCTCGAAGTCGACGCCGCGCAGCACGTGCAGATCCTTGTACGACTTCTCGATGCCGCGCACCGAGATGGCTGCATTCGTCATGACTCCTCCTTCTTCTTCGCGTCGTCGAACGCCTTGATGAGGCGTGCGCGCTCCTTGTCGATCCACTGCCGTCCGCCGTATGCGGCGGCGTAGTTCTCGGCGAACTCGACGGGGTCGTCGCCGACGATGGCGCTGACCGGGGTGCCGTCGAGCGCGGCGCGCTCCCACAGGTCGGCGATGTCGAGGAACATCTTCACGATGGTGTCGCCGTCGGTGACTCCGCCGTAGTACATGTTGTAGCGCTGCTGCGCCTTCGCGACCTCGCGGTACGGCTCGGGGAGGGCGTTGATGCGGGCCTGCGCCTGCTTGTAGAGCTTCTTCTCTTCGAGGGATCCGGTGATCGCTTCGATCCACTTCGCGGCCATGGTCAGTTCTCCTTGTTCTCGGTGTTGCGCTTTTCCAGCTGTTCGATGTGTGTCTTCAGGAAGCTCCAGGTGGTCCAGAACTCCTCGAGCTCCTGCCGGCCCTGGGTGTTCAGGGTGTACACCTTGCGGGGCGGACCCTTCTCGCTCGGGACCTTCTCGACGTCGACGAGGTTCTTCTGCTCGATGCGCACCAGGAGTGCGTAGATCGTGCCTTCGGCGATGTCGGTGAATCCGTGGTCGCGGATGCGTGTGGTGATCTCGTACCCGTATGCCGGCTGCTCGGCGAGGAGAGCCAGAACGATGCCCTCCAGAGTGCCCTTGAGCATCTCGGTCATCTGCTTGCCCATCAGGTCCTCCTTTCGTTTCGGTTGGTACTCAGTGTTGCTGGGTACCGGCACAAAGTAACACTGAGTACCGGTACTTAGCAACACCGAATACCGAACTTCTCGGAGGAGATCTGCGAGGGGTTTCCGGGCGCGCGGGAACGACCGCCGACGGACCGGCGGCGAAGAGCGCCTGCTGCTACGGGAACATGCGGCGGAGCAGCGACAGATCCTCGTCGTTCAGCGCCTGCGTGATCACGGCCGCCGTCTCCGGGGGCATGTCCTTCTCCAGGCGCTGCCACAGGAACCGCGCGGCACCCAGGTCTGCGGTGGCGACGGCGGTCGAGAACGCCGCCACACCGTCGTAGTACGGGATGGTCGACGACCCGGGTGCGGCGTTGTACGGCGAGTAGATGTCGACGAACGGAAGCGTCGGATCCGGGCGCAGGTAGAGGACGTCCCCGGGTGCGATCGGCTCAAAGCCGCGCACATGGTTGAAGCTGCCGACGGTGACGTAGTCGACGCAGAAGCGCTCGCCGATCGCGATGAGGCTGTCGCCGGCCTCTACCTCGTACGAGAAGATCTCTCCGTCGGCATCGACGGTCACGGGTCCGCTCGCCAGCTCCGACTCGCCCATCTCGACGAGCTCGCCCAGGAGCTTGGCATGCATCGTTTCGCCGTCGTCGCTCCCGATGTTGATGAACGCATTGGTGGTGCAGTCACCGGGACCGCCGGCGGGAACGCTGATGCCGTCGCCGAGGGAGACGAGGCTCTCCTCCGTCTTCCCGCCCGCATCCGAGGGTGCCGGCGTGGGGGCCGTGGAGGGCTCGGCGGCGGCGAAGCGCTCCGACGCCCAGGAGGCGACGCCGAACACCGCGGGCGCGGCGCTGACCACGGCAGGGGCCGCGGCGGCGAACAACCCGGCGACGGCCACGACGACGACGGCGGTGGTGATCTTGGTGGAGCGTTTCATCCCCGTCAGCATGGCATCGAATCGCGCCTGAGCGCCAGGCCGGATGCCGTCAGGTGCGGAGGTAGGCGAGCACGGCCAGCACGCGCCGGTGTCCGCTGTCGCTGGAGGCGAGCCCGAGCTTGCCGAAGATGTTGCCGATGTGCTTGCTCACCGCGGTCTCGGTCACGAAGAGTCGCCCGGCGATGGTGCCGTTGTCGAGCCCCTCGGCCATGAGCCCGAGCACCTCGCGCTCGCGCGGGGTGAGCGTCTGCACCGGATCGTCGGCGCGACGGCGGCTCATCAGCTGCGAGATCACCTCGGGGTCCATCACCGTGCCCCCGGCAGCCACGCGGTTGAGGGCATCGATGAAGGAGGCGACCTTGCCCACGCGCTCCTTCAAGAGGTAGCCGAGACCGTCGGCGCCGGCTGCGAGGAGTTCGCCGGCATAGCGGTCCTCGACATAGGCCGACAGCACCAGCACGGGGAAGCCGGGGCGGCGGGCGCGCGCCTCGGCGGCGGCCTTCAACCCCTCGCTCGTGAAGGTCGGCGGCATCCGCACATCGACCACCGCGGCATCCGCCTCGTCGAGTCGCTCCAGGAACCCCTCGGCGTTGTCGACCGCGGCGACCACGTCGAAGCCCTCGCTGCGCAGCAGCAGTGCCAGGCCTTCACGAAGGAGGGTGTCGTCCTCGGCGATCACGATCCGCATGGCAGCTCCGCTCTCAGGATGGTGGGCCCGCCGGCCGGGCTCGTGAGCTCCAGCGTGCCCTCGAAGGCTTCGATGCGACGACGGATGCCGGCGATGCCGCCGCCCGGACGCTCCGCGGCTCCGCCCTCGCCGTCGTCCTCGACCGTGATGAGCAGCACCTCGCCCTCGCGGGCGACCTCGACGGAGGCCCGTGTCGCCGCGCTGTACTTGCTGACGTTGGTGAGGGCCTCGGCCACGACGAAGTAGCTGGCCGACTCGACCGCCGCCGGCACACGCCCGACATCGGCCGCCTCGATCGTGCAGGGAACGACGCTGCGCCCGGCGAGCGAGGCCAGCGCGCCTTCCAGCCCGAGCTCGTCGAGGATCGGCGGGTAGATGTCGTGCACGGTGCGGCGGAGTCCGGCGAGCGCATCGGTCGCGGCATCCTGCGCTCGCCGCAGCGGTTCGAGCACGTCGCCCCCGGTCTCCTGCGCCCGCTCGGCGATCCCGAGCATCATCACGACGTTCACCAGGCGGTTCTGGGCCCCGTCGTGCAGGTCGCGCTCGATGCGGCGGAGTTCTGCAGCGTGCGCGTCGAGGGCGGCGGCCCGGCTGAGCGTGAGGGCGTCGACTCGGGCGGCGAGGCGCGACTTCTCGGGAGTCGCGAGCAACTTCGCGGAGACGAACGACACCAGCCGCGCGACGGCCGGGATCAGGAAGACCGCGAGGATCGCATACGCCAGAGCGACGAGCGGCATCGTCGCCGCGAGCTCCCACGACGTGACCGGATACACGGAGCTGACAGGGTCGTCGGCGGGCGCGAACTGCCAGTAGTAGGTGATGGCGAGCGAGTTGACCGCTGCTACCGGGAGCGAGATCGTCAGCATGGAGAGGAACAGCACGGGGATCCCCTGCACCGCCAGCCACAGGAGGTCGCGACCCGTGGCGCGCGAGAACGCGAAGCGCAGACGGTCGTCGATGGTCGAGGCGGGCGGGAGCACGTGGCCGATCGGCGGCAGCTCCTCGCCCCGGTAGGCGCCGACGCGGCGGCGGTTCACATCCGTCCACCCGTGCAGGCCGCGGACCGCCTCGGGCATCAGCAGCACGCCGCCGGTGATGATCATGAGGGGGAGCAGGGCGAGCCCGAGGCTGAGGAACACCACGGACGCGATCGAGACTCCGGCCTCGACGGCCAGGTATCCCCAGGCGCGCAGCCAGCGTCGCATCCGTCCGTCCTTCACTCTCACAGTCTGACGGAGGGGTCGGCCGAGCACGGTATAGCCAGCACCACCATCGATGCGGCAGCGGGCGGGATGGGATGCCGGATCGGCCGTCCCTAGCGTCGAATCATGACCTCCACACCACTCGCCCCCGCCGTCGATGCGGGCCCCGCCGAAGCGCTGCGCCTGCAGTCCGTCGTCAAGACCTACGGCGCAGGCGCCAGCCGCGTCACCGCCCTCCGCGGCGTGAACCTCGCCATCGCGAAGGGCACCTTCACCGCGATCATGGGCCCCTCCGGCTCGGGCAAGAGCACGTTGCTGCACAGTGCTGCGGGACTCGACCGGCCCAGCAGCGGCACCGTCCACCTCGGCGGAACCGAGATCTCGAGCCTGAAGGCACGTCAACTCACCGCCTTCCGGCGCGATCACGTGGGCTTCGTGTTCCAGGCGTACAACCTGCTGCCGGCCCTGAACGTCGAGGACAACATCACCCTCCCGCTGCGGCTCGGCGGCCGGAGCCTCGAGGCGCGGTGGCTCGACTTCCTGCTCGACGCGGTGGGGCTCGCGGAGTTCCGTCACCGCCGCCCCTCCGAGCTCTCCGGTGGCCAGCAGCAGCGGGTGGCGATCGCGCGCGCCCTCATCACCCGACCGCACGTGGTGTTCGGCGACGAGCCGACCGGCGCGCTCGACTCGCGCTCGGGCAAGCAGGTGCTCGATCTGCTCGCTCACACGGCTCGGGAGCTGAACCAGACCGTCGTGGTCGTGACGCACGATCCCGTCGTGGCATCGCACGCCGATCGCGTGATCTTCCTCGCCGACGGCGCCTTCGCGGGCTACCTCGACGGCGCCGACCCGGCGCAGATCAACGACCGCATGAGCGCATTGGGGGAGTGGTGATGTCGGGGCCGCTGGGCTTGGGCCGACTCGTCCGAGCGGATCTTCGCCACCACCGTCGGAGTTTCGTCGGAGTCGCGGTCGCCGTGTTCGTCGCGAGCGCTCTGGTGACGGGCCTCGGCGTGCTCGTCGAATCCGGCATGCGCGGCGGGCTCGCCCCCGAACGCTATGCCGCGGTGGATGTGGTCGTGGGCGCGCCGCAGCAGGTGGACGTGCCGGAGGACCTCCCCGTTCCGTTGCGGGAGCGCGCGTCGCTGCCCGCCGACGCGGCGCGCGACATCGCCGCGCTGCCGGGGGTCGACCGCGTCGTGGCCGACGTGACCGTTCCGCTCGTGCTGCAGGGCGCAGGTACGGATGCGGATGCCGATGCCGCTGCGCCCGCCGTCGTCGAGGCGCACCCGTGGGAGGCCACGGCGCTGACCGGTTTCGAACTGCGCGAGGGGCGGGAGCCCGCGGCAGCCGACGAGGTCGTGGTCACCGCCGGCAGCGGCCAGGTCGTCGGCGGCACGGTCGTCCTGGCGCACGGCGGTATCCCCTCGGAGTACCGCGTCGTCGGGGAGGTCGCAGCTCCTGCGGCACCCGAGCGGAGCGCACACGTGTTCCTCACGGAGCAGCGCATCGGCCGACTCGACCCGCACGACGGTGCCGCGCAGGCGCTGGGTGTCTTCGTCGCCGGGAACGACCCCGAGCAGACGGCCACCGCGATCCGCGAGGCTTTCCCCGACCTGGTCGCCCGCACGGGAGACGCCCGTGGCGACGTGGAGTTCCTCGACTCGGGGGCGGCGCGTTCGATGCTCGTCGCCATCGGCAGCGCCTTCGTCGGCACCTGCATCCTCGTGGCGATGTTCATCGTGGCGGGCACGCTGTCACTGTCGGTGCAGTCGCGCCGACGGGACTACGCCCTGCTGCGGGCGGTCGGCGCGAGCCCGTCGCAGGTGCATTCGCTCGTGGCCCGCGAGGTGCTGTGGGTGTCGGCGGTCGCTGCACTGCTGGGCATCGCGCCCGGGTACCTGCTGTCGACCGTGCTGCAGTCGGCATTCGTCACGGGAGGCGTCATCCCCGGCGACTTCGCCCTCGCCTTCAGTCCGCTTCCCGCGGTCGGCGCGGTGCTGCTCGTACTCGCCGCCGCCTGGGGTGCGGCGCGCATCGCGGCCTCGAGGGTCGCGAAGCTCGACCCGGTCGAGGCGCTGCGCGAGTCGGCGACGGGTGCTCCCGCGATCGGTCTGACGCGGATCATCATAGGGATCGTGCTCGCCGCTGCCGGCATCTCGATGTCGACGGTGCCGCTCGTGCTGCGTGGACAGATCGCGGCGGGCGCCGCGGCCGGTGCGGTGATGCTGCTCATCATCGCGCTCGCCATGCTCGGCCCGTGGCTCGTGTCGCTGAGCATGCGCCTGATCGGCAGCGTGCTGCGGCGGTTGTCGTCCGCGGGCTTCCTGGCTTCGGCGAATGCCGCGGCGAACAGTCGGCGTCTGGCCTCGGCCATCCTGCCGATCGCTCTCGGCATCGGGCTGGGACTCGTGCAGATCGGGGCCCCGTCGATCATCGCCGCCGAGGCCGCGACGCAGGCCACGGCCGGCGTCATCGCCGACCTGCGGGTGACGGCGCCGAACGGTCTTTCGCCGGAGGCGGTCGAGGCGATCCGCGAGACCCCGGGTGTGGCCGAGGCGTCGGGCGTCGCGCTGAGTGCCGCGGTGATCGATTCCTACGATTTCGAGGGGAAACTCGAGCGCGAGGAGCACGTGCTGCAGGGCATCGATCCGGAGCGAGCGGCGCAGAGCCTCGACCTGCGCGTGCGTGAGGGGGCGCTCACCGACCTCGACGGCACCACGACGGTGGCCGTGAGCACGGATGCCGCCCAGAGCCTCGGGCTCGACATCGGCGGCACGGTCACCGGCCACCTCGGCGACGGTTCGCCGTGGGAGGCCACGGTCGTCGCGGTCTACGAGCGCGGTCTCGGATTCGGGGACCTCACCATGGCCGCCGACGAGGTCAGCGCGCACACCACGGCCGGCCTGGATGCGTTCGCGCTCGCGACGGTCGATCCGGGTGCCCTCGATGACGTGCGTGCGGCGCTGACCGAGCGCGGTTTCGTCGTGAGCGACGGGTCGGGCCAGGAGGCAGCGGGCGCGGGTGCGCAGTCGCAGCAGGGCTGGGTGAACCTCATCGCGCTGCTCGTGATCCTCGGCTACATCGCGATCGCCGTGGTCAACACGCTCGTGATGGCGACGGGGGAGCGCTCGCGGGAGTTCGCTCTGATGCAGCTGATCGGTTCGTCCCGCCGGCAGGTGCGCTCGATGATGCGGATCGAAGCCGTGCTGGTGGCCGTGATCGGCATGGTGTTCGGCGTCGTGGTCGCGATCCCTCCGCTCATCGGAGTGAGCATGGGCATCTCGGGTCAGCCGATTCCCGCGCTGCCCGCGCTCGGGTCACTGACCATCATCGGTGCGATGGGAGCTCTCGCGCTCGTGGCGCTGTGGGCGGGAACCACCGCCGCCATGCGCACCCGTCCGATCGACGAGATCGGGTCGCGGCAGTAGCGCGGCGCGAGAGGACGCAGACGGCGGGGAGTATGCCATTCGGCACGCTCCCCGCCGCCGTCGCGTGGGCCGCGCGTCACGCTCGGGGCCAGGTTGCAACTTTCGTAACTTTCGCAACTTTCGTTTTCGAGATAGAGTGAGTGGTTCATCGCATCGTCGGGTGCCGATGATTCTGGAGGAGGATCGCAATGACCGCGCGAGTGCAGAACACCACTGTCTCCCCCGAGCCGGGTCACGCCGCGAGTATTGCTTCGCTCCTGCGTTTTATGGAAGAGCACGAAGCTGCGCATGGTCCGCAGCACGGAGAAGCAGCGCGACCTCAGTTCTTCCTCAGCGGCTCCGGCGAACACGATCGTGTCGAGATCAACGAGCAGCTCTACGGAGTACTGAAGCAGGCGGTCGAGGCTCTGAACCGAGGACAGTCTGTGCGCATCGCTGCTAGCGACCAGCAGGTCACGACACAGCAGGCTGGCGAGATACTCGGCATCAGCCGACCGACTGTCGTGCAGCTGGTCGAGACCGGAGAGCTGCCGGCGCACGTGCCGGGTACCGTGAGGCGAAAGCTCCTGCTTTCGGACGTTTTGGCTTATCGGGACAAGATCCATGCTCGACGAACGGCGTTCATCGCTGAGAGCGCGGAAGAATTCGGCGAGCTCGACCAAGACGAAGTGAAGGGCCTGCTTCACAAGGCGAAGAAGACGCTCTAGCTTGCGGAGCTCCGCGACCGGCGCGACATGGACGACGTCGAAGCGATCCTGGGGGCTCTTGTCTAGGTCTCGATCGCGATCACGCGTTCACCGTCTTGTGCTCCCGACGCGTCGGTGGACGCAGATGCATCGTGGCCAACGCCAGCACGAAGAGAGAAGGCACGAAGAGGCGATCGTCCGGCGGCTCCTGACGCGGGCCGGCGTGGCCCGCTAGCCGGTCCGCGTCGCCTACCTCCGGCGGTCCGCCCGGTTCCGGCCCAGCCGCCGCCACGGCGCAGCGATCCGCGACCAGAAGCTCGGCTCCCGTTCGGCTTCCGGTGCGGCGGGCAGCGCCACGGCGAACTGCACGAACTCCTCGGCCCCGTGATGCACCACCCGGTACAGCGCGGTGCCGATCAGCACGCCGAGGGCGATCGACATGATCGAGGTGAGTGCCGCCGTGAAGTCGGCGAGCCCGTTGTCGGTCGCGAACGCCTCGGTGAGGCCCACGAGCCCGGCAGCCCCCGGCACGAGCAGCCAGAACGCGGGGAGGAAGGTGAGTTGCGACGGAGCCCCGTGGCGCAGCCCGGCGATCCAGAACACCACGGGTGTGACGGCGACGGCTCCCACGAACCCGCCGATCGTGGGGTCGATGAACTCGGTCCCCGCCCACTGGCCGACGTACGCGACGACCAGCGCGAGGAGCACCCATCCGAAGGTCGAGGCGGGCGCGGAGAAGTGCAGGTAGTTGCCGATGGCGAACACGAGGACGCCCAGGAAGCCGACCCACCAGGGAAGGAAAGCGGAGGCGGGGAGCGGCTCGTATGACCGCGACTCGACCCCGACGACCGCACCGGCGGCGAGGATGCCGAAGGCCAGCAGCGCGAGCTGCACGAAACCGTAGACGAGACGCGCGGCCCCCGAGATCATCTGCCCCGCGGCGAGTTCGACGGTCGCGGTGGTGAGCACGCCTCCGGGCAGGAAGGTCACCAGCGGCGCGATCAGCAGACGGATGGGGTCGCCGATCTCGATCACCTCGGCGAGGAGGAAGACGGCGCCCGCGCACACGAAGGCCGCCGCGATCGGCAGGATCAGCTGCAGGGTCGGGGACCGCACGAGCTTCAGCAGTCCGATCCCGAAGCCGAGGATGAACGCGACGATCACGCCCTGCCAGGTCGGGGCCAGGAGCAGTGCGAGACCGGCGGTGAGCACGCCGTGTCCGAGCGTGCGGGTGAACCAGCCGAGTCGCGGCCGCATCGCCCCGATCTCGTTCAGCCGGCGGATGCCGTCGAGCGGCGGGACCGCACCGGTCCGTGCTTCGCCGATCAGGTCGTACAGCGCGGCGATCTGGTCGAACCGGAACGAGGCGTTGGTCGCCGAGCGGATGGCGACCCTGGACTCATCCGACTCGCCGGTCTCGACGAGGATGATCGTCGGCAGCACGACGAAGTCGGTGTCGTCGCCACCGTAGGCCCGGGCGACGGCGGTGAGCGTGTCGCGGATGCGGTCGACGGACTCCGCCGACGCGTTCATCCCCTGCGCCAGCCCGAGCAGGAACTGGCGAAGCGCCGAACGGTCGACGGTGTCGGTCATGTCAGCTGATCAGGAACGACAGGCCCACCCCGACGACGATGGCGACGCCCACGTAGACGAGGTTCGGCAGCTGGAACGAGTGGTCGAAGACGTACTTGCCCATCTTCGTCGTGCCGGTCTGGTCGAAGGCGACGGTGGCGACCTGGCTGCCGTTGGCGGGCAGGGTGTAGATGCCCATCGTCGAGGGCCACAGTCCTACCAGCAGCGGCGCCGGGAGCCCGATCGTGATGCCGATCGGGACGATCGCATTGGTCGCACTCGATTGGCTGGTGGTGAGCATCGCGACCGCGAACAGCGCCATTGCGAACAGCAGCGCCCCGAGGAACGCCGACGATCCGGAGACGACGGATCCGAGCCCGTCGACGATGAGCGTCTGGTTCGCCGCGACGAACGTGTTGGCGAGCCACGCGATACCGAAGAGGGCGATCGCCCCGACGATGCCGGCGGGGAACGTGGGCTGCTTGGGGACGTCGGCGGCCTTGACCTTGCAGAAGACGAAGATCAGGGCGGCGATGATGCCCATCGTGACCTCGATGATGACCGTGACGCTGAGACGCACCGGGTCGCCGGCGTCGTCGGTGCCGATCACGGGGCGCAGCGCTTCGAACAGGCCGAAGAACACGATCACCCCGACGCCGATGAGGAAGAGCGTGGCCGAGAGCACGGCGGTCTTCGGAAGCTTGTTCTCGTGCGCGTCGGTCTGCGGCGGCTTGATCTGCCCCTCCTTCAGACGGCGCTGGAACTCCGGGTCGTCCTCGAGGTCTTTGCCGTGGCGCATCATGACGAGCGCGGCGACGAACAGCCCGGCGATGGAGGCCGGCCACATGATGAGCAGCAGCTGGCCGAGGTCGACGCCCTGCGGCGCGAGCAGCACGACCATCGAGGCGGTCGCAGCCGAGACGGGAGAGCAGAGGATGCCGACCTGCGAGGCGACGGCCGAGACCGACAGCGCCCGCTCGGGGCGGATCTTCTGCTGGTACGAGACGTCGTAGATCACGGGCAGCAGCGGGTAGAAGATGTTCCCCGTACCCGCACCGACCGTGAAGAGGAACGACATCGCCGGGGCGAGGAACACGACCGATTTCGGCTTGCGTCTGATCACCTTCGCCGCGACCGACACCATCCAGTCGATGCCGCCGGCCGCTTGCATGGTGGATGCCGCGGTGATGACCGTGATGACGATGAAGACCGCGTCGACCGGGGCATTGCCCGGCGCTTCGCCGAACACGAAGATGAGCACGGCCACGCCGACCAGGCCCCAGACACCGAGGCCGATCCCGCTCGTGCGGGTGCCCATGTAGATCGCGCCGATGACGACGATCAGCTGCGCGATGAGGATCCACACGTTGTCGTTCATGACGACGGCCCCTTCACGATCGGGGCGTTCCCCGTGAGTACCTTCGTCGCGAGCTGCGTCTCGACGATCTTCCCGTCGATCGCCTCGACCCGCAGCGCCAGAGCATCCTCGACCGGGCTGATCGCGGTGACGAACTCGGAGTTCTCGAAGTGCAGCGACTGCAGGTTGCCGACCGCGTATCCAGTCGAGAGCTCTCCGCTCAACAGCGAGGCGTGGAAGAGGGGGCGCCGCTGATCCTCGGCGTCGTAGTGCGGGCAGAAGCTGCCGTGCAGGAAGCCGAGCCCCTCGGGCAAGACCTGCAAGGTCGGGCCGTAGCTGTCGGTCGTGCCGCCCTCGAACCAGCAGATGCCGCCGGCGCTGCCCCCGGTGAACACGACGTTCGAGTCGGGGTCCTCCCACATCTCGCGCATGATCTCGTCCAGGCCCTGCCGCTTCCACACGTCGAGCATGTTCGCGGTGTTGCCGCCGCCGACGTGGATCACGTCGAAGCCCTTCACGAAGCCCGCGAGGTCGTCCACCGCCCGGTGGAACAGCGGAAGATGGTGCGGCGCGCACCGGTCCGAGTCGTACGTGGAATAGAAGCTCAGGATGTACGCGGCGTCATCGCCGGTTGCCGTCCCGACGAAGAGGACCCGGGGTCGCTCCTTGCCGGTCAGCTCGAGGATGTAGTCGTGCGTCGGATCGTTCCGACGCTCCATCATGGCCTTCCCGGCCCCGGTTGCCACCACGTGAGACATGCCCCCACCTCTCGACGACTGCGAATGCGCTCAACCTAGCGGCGCACCGCGGCCAGCGTCCAGAGTGCTTTCACCCCGGAAGGGCGACCCGTCGGGCGGGCTGTTCAGCCGTTGACGCGCGCGGTGGCGACGAGGCCTTCGAGGAGGGCGTGCGTGCGCGCCCGCGGCCCGTCGGGGCGGAGGCCGAGCACGTTCGCGAGCTCGAGGGCCAGGGCGGCGTGGCCGGTGGCGCTCGGGTGGAACGGGTCGTTCATGAGCCCCCAGGGGACTCCGCCCGCGCCGAGCTCGGCGAAGCGCGCGAACTGGTCGACGAGGATCACGTCTTCGCTCGCGGCGACCTCGCGCACGGCCTGGGCGAACTCGCCGATCCGCGCGCGCTCCGGGGCATTGCGGGTGTCGATCGCCGGCGGGGTCTGCAGCACGGGGATCGCCCCGAGCGCGCGCACCCGCGCCACGAAGTCCCGCAGCGATGCGGCGTAGTCCGCCGCCGAGATCACCTCGCGGGGGCCGCCGTCCGAGGCGTCGTTGGTGCCGATCATGAGGGTGACCACATCCGGCCGCCAGGACGCGACGCGGCGGTCCCAGTCATCGAGCAGGTCGACGATGCGGTTGCCGCTGATCGCCGTGTTCAGCACGATGTCGCGCACGCGCTCCCGCTCGCCGCGGATCAGCTCGTGCAGGTGCTCCGGATAGCTGCGCCCGCCCTGTGTGTGCACCAGGCCGTGCGTGATCGAGTCGCCCGTGATGATCCAGTTCAGCGGAGCCGGATCGGCCAGTGCGGCGGCGAGGCGACCGAGGTCGGAGGCGGCGGATGTGGGGGCGGAGGATGCGGCGTTCGACACGGCTCGAGCCTATCGGCGCAGCAGCTCCCGTCGACGAATGCCGGAACGTCGATATACGTGCCCGGATCCACGCGCTCGGCGGACGCGGCGACACGTACTGTCGGTCCGGACCCACCGGAAATCACTCATCACGTCGGCCACGGGAAGCCTCCCGGGGGCCGATCGAGGTACCCATGAACAAGTGCTCGACACCGACCGCGCCCGCCCACCTGCCGAAGTCCTCGGTGATGATCGTGTTCGGAACCCGTCCCGAGATCGTCAAGCTCGCCCCGCTGGTCCGCAGCCTCGGCGATGCCGCTTACGTCGTCCACACCGGTCAGCACTACGACCGTGACATGTCGGCCGTGTTCCTGAAATCGTGCGGAATCACGCGGGTGCACCGCCAGCTTCGTGTGGGCGGGCTCCCGCGGGCCGCGCAGATCGGCCGCGGGGCCGAGCAGATCGCGCAGGCGATCGACGAGGTCGAGCCGAGCTACGTCGTCGTGCAGGGAGACACGAATGCCACGATCGCGGCCGCGCTCGCCGCGAACGCCTCGGGTGTGCGGCTCGGGCACGTCGAAGCGGGGCTGCGCGCCAACGATCGCCGGATGCCCGAAGAGCACAACCGGATCATGGTCGACCACATCGCCGACGACCTGTTCGCGGCGACCCAGGCGAACCGCGCCAACCTGCTCGCGGAGGGCATCGACGAGGAGCGCATCCATGTGACCGGGAATCCCGTGGTCGAAGCCGTCCGCACGCAGCGCGCCGCCGCCGGCTCCGACGTCGACGAGCTGGAGCGTATCGATGTCGAGCCTGCGGAATACGTGCTCGCGACCCTGCACCGGCAGGAGAACGTCGATTCTGCGGACAACCTCTTCGCGACGCTGCACGCACTCAACGACATCGCCGCATCGGGGTGGCCGGTCGTCTTCCCCGTGCACCCTCGGACGCGGGCGATGCTGAGGGCACTCGACGCGGAGCACCTGCTCGACGCGCTGATCGCCGAAGAGCCGTACACCTACGAGCGATTCCTCGCGCTCGCTTCGCACGCCGCCGTGCTGGTCTCCGATTCCGGCGGCATCCAGGAGGAGGCGACGGTGCTCGGGCGCCCGGTCCTCGTGGTCCGGGACTCGACCGAACGTCCCGAGGCGCTCGGTTCCTTCACCCGTCTGGTCACCCCGCAGACCCTCGCGACAGAGACCTCCGCCCTGCTCTCGACGGTGACCCGCACCCTCGCCGACCTCGATGCCCTGCCGGCGCCGTTCGGCGACGGCCATGCCACGGAGCGCATCGCGGAGCACATCCGATCCGCCGTCTCGACCGTCCGTGACGAGAGTGCATGATGCGTCGTCGGATGTCCGCCGCTGTTCGAGGTCGCGATGCTCGTCGCCGCTAGCGCCATATCGTTCATCGTCACGCTGACGTTCCTCGTCTACGTCTTCATGATCATCGTTCCCTTCCTCCGCCGCACTCCGGACCCCGATGGCCGCGTGGATGCCTTCGCATGGCACATCTTCGTGCCGTGCCGGGATGAGGAGGTCGTCATCTCGCGAACCATCCGGATGCTCCGCTCCACGGTGCCGGAGGCACACGTCTGGGTGATCGACGACGACAGCGACGACCGCACCGCGTCGATCGTCCAGTCGGCCGCCGAGGCGGACGCCTTCGTGCACCTCGTCCAGCGCCGGCGCCCCGAGGCGAGGACCGGCAAAGGGGATGCGCTCAATGCCGCGTACTTCGCGCTGAACGCGTTCCTCCCCGCCGATACCGACCGTTCGCGCGTCGTCGTGTGCGTCGTCGATGCCGATGGCGAGGTGGCCGAGAACATCCTCCGCAAGGCCGCCTCACCCCACGCGTTCGGAGATCCCGAAGTCGGGGCGGCGCAGGTCACCGTCTACATGAAGAACCGCGACGATCGGCGCCCGGTCCCGGACGCCGGGTGGGCCCGCAACACGTTCGGACGATTCCTCATCCGGATGCAGGACCTCGAGTTCCGCGGGCCGATCGCCGCGATCCAGTCCCTCCGCGGCTGGACCGAGACCGTGGGCCTCGGCGGCAACGGCCAGTTCACGCGCCTGTCGGTTCTGGACGACATCGCCGCGAGATCCGACAGGCCGTGGCACGGCTCTCTTCTGGAGGACTACGAGCTGGGCATCCACGTGCTGCTGGCGGGGCATAAGAACCGCCACCTGCACGACACCTACGTCGCCCAGGAGGCGCTGCACGATTTCCGACGGTTCACGGTCCAACGCACGCGCTGGGCGCAGGGGAACATGCAGTGCATCCGCTACATCCCCGAGATCGTCCGATCTCGCATGCTCACGAACGCCGGCATTCTCGAGATCTGCTACTACCTGCTTCTCCCGGTCTTCCAGGTGGTGGCCAGCCTCGCCGCGGTGACCCTGGTCGTCGGGGCGATCGTGGGAGTGGTCTCCGGGGCGTTCGCCCTCCCCTGGGGCTTCCTGCCCGTCCTCGCCATCCTCTTCCTCCTCTTCGGCATCGGCCCCTTCTTCATCTGGGGGCCGCTCTACCGTCGGTACAGCGAGCCCGATGCCGGATTCTGGACGGGCGTCCTCTGGGGATTCGGGATGTGGGTGTACGACTACTACGTCTATCTGACGGGTGCCCGCGCGCTCTATCGGATCGTCCGGGGCCGGAACGGGTGGGCGAAGACCCGCCGCAACGCGGAGATCGATGTGGCCGGTCCGATCGCGAAGGACGCCTGATGTCACGCACCGCTTCGCTGCCTCCCCGCGTTCGCGTCCGGACTCCTCGCCGCTCTTCGCTCTCGATGAAGGTACGGCTGTTCGTGGGAGTGGGGTTGATCGCCGCCGCTGTCGTGCTCGTCTTCCTGGTGCCGCAGGTTGTCTTTCTGGAAACGGAGGTCGCTCGCCTCTGGCTGCCCACGATCACCCCTGGCGCGTTCACCGCGGCGGTCGAGTCCCCGGTGGCTTTCCTCGCCGCGCCGCTGTGGGGGCTCGGGGGTGTGATCCTGGCGGCGACCCGCGTCAGCGGGGTGCGGGTGTGCGTGTCGGTGGTCCTCTCCACCGTGCTGATCCTGGTGACGAACCAGGTGCGGCTCGGCGTCTTCGCGCGGGCAGCGGTGACGGCGGGATCTGCTGAGGGTTACGAGGTCGCCCTGCGTCTGGGTGGGTCCGTGCTGAGCATCGTCGGGTTCAGCGCCGCCTATCTGGTCTTCGTGATCGTGATCGCCGACCTGCCCCTGTTCGGCCGGAGGCGGATGCCGACAGGCTGAGCCTCGTCGGATACGCTGGGCGGGTGAGCCCTGAGTCGGATAGACGCTAGATCGCGGGTGTGAGCGCACGTCGTGCGCTCCCCGCATCCTCGTCGACCTCACTCACCCGCCGCTCGGCGCGTTTCGCAGCGCCCGCGGCTCTGCGCGTCTGGATGCTCCATGCCGTTCCTCATCCCCGTCCTCGCTCTGGCGATCTTCGCCCAGGGCACCAGCGAGTTCATGCTCGCCGGTCTTCTGCTCCCGCTGTCCGCCGACCTCGACGTCGACCCTCCGACCGCCGCCCTGCTGACCTCCGCCTTCGCGGTGGGCATGGTGGTGGGCGCGCCGCTGATGGCGGTGTTCGCCAGCCGCTGGCGTCCGCGGCAGACCCTCGTGCTGCTCCTCGTGATCTTCATCGCCGCGCACGTGGTCGGTGCGCTCGCACCGTCGTTCTCCCTGCTCCTCGTCACCCGGGTGCTCGCCGCCCTGGCGAACGCCGGCTTCCTGGCGATCGCGCTGGCCACCGTGCGCGGCATCGTCGCGCCGGCGCAGACGACCAGGGCCGTCGCCGTCCTGCTCGCGGGCACGACGCTCGCGACGATCGTTGGCGTCCCCGCCGGCGCGATGCTCGCGAACGCCTTCGGATGGCGTTCCACCTTCTGGGCCGTGGTGCTGCTCTGCCTCCCGGCCGTCGTCGCGCTG
>NZ_JBLVOH010000226.1:6344-12433 GCF_053543675.1 Microbacterium umsixpiens | reverse complement strand
TCGCCGAGCTGCGTCGGCGACCGGTTCTCGTGGCCGTGGTGCTCGCCGTGCTCGTGAACGCCGCGACCTTCGGGGTGTTCACGTTCCTCGCCGTCGTCGGCGCGGATGCCGGGATCGATGCCGCCTGGATCCCGCTGCTCCTCGCCGTGTTCGGAATCGGCGCCTTCCTCGGGGTGGCCGCCACCGGTCGATGGGGTGCCCGCTGGGCGCGCACATGGATCGTGGTCGGCGCCGCGGCCACGACCGTCGTCTGGATGGTCTTCGGCCTCGCTGTCTCGTCGGTGTCGGCCGTGTTCCTCGGGGCGCTGATCGGCGGGCTGCTGTCGTTCGCGGTCGGCTCCGCCCTTATCGCGCGCATCGTCGGTGAGGCCGAAGGTGCACCGGTGCTCGGCGGTGCCTATGCCACGGCGGCGTTGAACCTCGGCGCGATCGGTGGTCCGGTGCTCGCCGGGATCGGGTACTCCGGTGTCGGCACTCCGGGCGTGCTGTTCGTCGCGGCGGGGATCACCGCCGTCAGCGTCGTGCTCACGCCGCTGTTGCGACGATGATCGCCCCATGACGCGATGGATGCGAAAGACTGGAGGCATGACTTCGCCTGTGCTCGACTCGCTCCTCGCCCGCATCGTCGAGAGCGGGCTGCTCGAAGACCCGATCGCCGAGAACGGCCTCGTGTACGGACGGGCGAGCATCGATGCGGCCGGCACCGTCGTGAACGTGAACGTCGACCCGGAACTCGACGAGCACCCGGAGGACGTCGATCACGAGGCGCTGATCGCGGCGGTGTCGCGCATCCTCTCGGTCGGCGAGTCCCGGTGGCGGGCCATCGTCGACGAGGTCGCCACCGACATCGATGACGCCGTCGATGACGAGCCCGTCATCGAGCAGATCGACCTGCGCGACGACCTCGAGGCGACATCGGTCGTCGTCTTCGCCGATGCCGTGCTGCTCGCGTTCCTGGCGCCGAAGCAGTTCCCGGACTCGCGGATCCTCGTGCAGCTCGACGAGGAGCTCGAGGTCGAGGGCGTCGAGGTGCGCGAGCTCGACGGCACCGAGACCGTCGACTTCGACACCCTCGACGAACTCCTCGATCACATCAGCCGCGCCGACGACTGATCTCGTCGCGTGGAAGACATCGCCGCTTCTCGCTCGGCCTCACCGCCTACATCTCGCCGGCCGGGACGCGGGAGCATCCTGCTGTCCGCGATCGGCGCGGCGGCGGTCGGCGTCGTGGTGACCTGGTGGATCACGACCGCGCAACGCGTGTCCGTGGCATCCGATGCCGACCTCTCATCCGTGCCGTTCGGCTTTCCGCTGACCTGGATCACGCAGGACCACTCGTCGAACCCCTTCACCGCGTATCCGGCCGACGTCGCCCTGCGGCTCACCGGTCGCACCGGCATCCCCTATCCGACTTCGTACGAGTGGCTGCCCTTCATCGGTGACGCGCTGATCTGGGGTGCGGTGTTCTGGGCGCTCGGGATGGTCGTGCTTCCGGCCGTGGTGCGTACGATACGCGCGAGGTCAGGCCGTCAGCTTCGATCCTTGAAGTAGACGAAAAAATGGTGCTGCCGCATCCCGCCACCATCGCCCATGCCCCCGCGATGCAGCCAGCGAGGACGGCCACCGCGCCTTTGCCACCTTCAGCGATCAGTGCGAACTGATCCGCCGGTCGCCCGCTGTGGTCAGCGGCGCAGCCGCACACGTGGCGTAGAGGTCGGGGCCTTCATCGGTGAGGAAGGGGAATGCGAATTCTGGATTGTCGCGAAGATAATTCTCCAGAGAGTATGACGGATCGAGAGCGCCTAAGCGGATGAGGCAGTCGTAGATGAGTTCATTGGGGTCGCGGTTGCTCGGATTCTGCCGCTGGCTGTGCCACAGGCGGCCGAGTACCGTCTCGCCGGATTCGCCTTCGCATTCCGTCATCGCGTCCTGCACGCGTTCGTCCGAGAGACCGGCGCCGCGTTCGACACCGTAAGCGCCGTCCTCTTCGTACTCCACGAGTTCGATGTCGTGCTCATCGAGGCAATCGTCGAAGCGCTTGACCACCTCCGCCCACTCTTGTTCGGTGATCTCCTCATCGCGGATCACATCGCGGACAAAGTCGATATCGGCACTCAGCCACGTCTCTCGGTACTCGTCCGCATAGGTGCCCGTGAAGCGCGGAACGTCCCCTTCGGTGATGGAGGCGTCGGGTGTTGACCCACCAGGCGAGCAGGCGGTCAATGAGGCCAGGCTGAGCGCGACACAAGCAGCAGCCATGCTCAATCTGGGAATGCCTGACATCACGACTTCGAACCTCACCCTGGGGTCAGTAGGAGCGCCAGCGATCCCTGGCGCTCCTCGAAGCTAGCCCGACGTGCGCTATTGAACCAGTGTGCTGAGAGCCGCAATATCAATACTCTGAGATGCGCCACACAGGTGAATGTGTTGCAGCTCGGATGCAGGCGGAGAACTCCGCGTCGGGCGGAAGAATGCACCTGGATCCTCCGCCCGACGGCGAGTTCTCCGCCCGTCGCGGTGGCGCTACAGCCACTTCTTGTAGCGGAAGACCCCGTAGAGCGCGACGGCGAACGCGGCCATCGCGCCGATGGCCATCGGATACCCGAAGGCCCAGTGCAGCTCGGGCATCACGTCGAAGTTCATGCCGTACACCGTGCCGACCAGTGTGGGCGCGAAGATGATCGCCGCCCAGGAGGAGATCTTCTTGATCTCGTCGTTCTGTGCGAGCCCGGCCTCGGTCTGGCGGCGGGCGACGAGCGCGGAGTGCACGGTCAGCGCGTTCTCGAGGATCGCCCGGAACGAGTCGACCCGCTCGTTCACGCGGATCGTGTGGTCGAGCACATCGCGCAGCGACCGCTGCAACTCTTCGTCGATGCGGTACTTCTCCGACCCGCGGCGCAGCCACTCCAGCATCCCGCTCAGGGGGTGCACGGCGCGCTGGAAGTTGATGACCTCGCGGGAGAGCTCGTAGATACGGCGGGAGAGCGCGCTGTCGTCGTCGCCGTCGCCGAAGAGCTGATCCTCGATCTCGTCGATGTCGTTCAGCAGGCCCGCCACGATCGGCTCGTACCCGTCGACGACCTCATCGAGGATCGCGTAGAGCACCGCCTCGGGGCCCATCGCGAGCAGCTCGGGGTTGGCCTCCATGCGCATCCGCACGGCGGCGAGGTTCGGGGACTCGGCATGGCGGATCGTCACCACGAAGTCGGGGCCGACGAACAGGTGCAGCTCGCCGAACTCGATCGACTCCTCCTTGTCGCGGTAGCGCGCCGGCCGCAGCACCGCGAACAGGGTGTCGCCGTAGCGCTCCACCTTCGAGCGCTGGTGCCCCGAGAGCGCATCCTCGACCGCGAGCGGATGCAGGTCGAACTCCCGCGCGACGGAGGCGACCTCTTCCGGGCTGGGTCGATACAGGCCGATCCAGGCGATGCCGCCGGCGGCATCCAGCATCCGGTAGGTCTCGTCCAGGTTCTTCGGGGTCTCCACGCGACGTCCGTGGACGTACACGCCGTTGTCGATGAGCGCCATGATGCGGCTCCGTTCTCGCAGGTGCACGGCAGCAGAGAGCTCCGTGCGCGGATTCGTCAGGGGGCGGATGACGCCGCCGACGGCTGCGGGAAGGACGTGCGAGAGCGGACCCGAAGGTCAACGCATGAACGCAGGGAGTCGCGACGCAGCGAGGGCGGCGTCGTAACTATCACCGGACATCGCCATCACCGCCTTTCGGGACTCTGCGGGTCGAACGACCCAACGGGTCAGCATACCCCCGTCGCCTGGGAGGACGCGCCTGCCGCGAGTGCGGGGGCGGAGCACCGGTCGGACGGATGCACGCGTGCAGGCCCGACGAGCGGCGTGTCTCCCGACATCCGTCCGTTCTCCCGACATCCGTACCGCGGAGCCCGAGGGAGGTGCACACCCAGGCGGGTGGCACCGGCAACATAGGCTTTTGCTGGATGAATCCTATGTATATGCTGCACGCGGGGGAGCAGGATGACCAGGAGGAATCATGGTACGAACTGTTCTGGAGGGGTCCGAGCGCGCTGCTCAGACCCGGAGAAAGATCTACGCCGTCCTCGCCGGTGGGCTCGTCGTCGGCGTGGGATCCGCGCTGACACTCGCCGCGTGGAATGACTCGGAGTTCGCGACGAGCGACTTCGCCGCAGGGACGTTCGAGTTCCAGGGATCGACCGATGGGGCGGCCTGGGCCGACCACGCCGTCGAGGGCGACGCGGCGGTGCTGACGTTCAGCACCGGCTTCGACAACCTCGCGCCGGACGACGTCGTGTACGCGCCCTTCGCGCTGCAACTGACCGCGGCCAGCACGTCTCCCGCGGGACTCACCGCCGTCGCGCCCGTCGTGACGGGAGACCTCGCCGGTCAGCTGACGTTCGGCGCGGTGTCCACGACGACCTTCGGATGCGACGCGACCGCGTTCGCCGGGGGGACCGCGGTGCCCGCCACCATGGATCCGGGCGACATCGTCTACCTGTGCCTGCAGGTCACCGCCGGTGCGACGATCACGCAGGGCGACACCGGCACCGCGGTCTGGCAGTGGGACGCCGTCTCGCAGTAGTCACCTCGGCACAGCCATCGTGGTCCGACAGGCGCGGGTTCGCAGCCTGAAGACGCTCACGCGTGTTCAGGCGCTGCTCGCGTGCGCGCTCCTGCTCGGCGTGGGCGCAGCGGGGAGCCTCGCCTCCTGGTCGGACAGCGAGCTGGCGGGCTCGCCGTTCACGGCGGGCAGTTTCGCCCTCGCATCGCGGACGGATGCCGGTGCCTTCGCCGCGCACCCCGAGGATGCCGCCGCCGCCCTCAGCTGGACGCTGTCGCCGCTCTTCCCGGGGGAGAGTGCGGCCGCATGGGTGCAGGTCCAGGCGACCGGATCGGTGGACGGAGACGTGCTCCTCAGTGGGGTGTCGCTCTCGACCGAGCCCGCCGTGGGCAGCCCGGAGGCGGCGCTCCGGGATGCGCTCCTGGTCAGGGCATCGGTGACCTCGTCGACCGACCCCGCTCCGCCCGAGTGCACCGTGAGCACGCCGGGGGTCGAGGTGACGGGACTCACGCAGGTCCCCGTGCTCCCCGCGCAGCAGCTCGAACCGGCCGGCGCCTCCACCGTGACGTACTGCATCGTCCTGACGCTCCCGGCCGATGCGCCGGCGGCCGCCCAGGGCGCACAGCTCACACCGACCTGGGTCCTCACGGGGAGCACGGGATGACGGCCTTCTCGCGCGGTGCTGCACGGTCGGGCCGCCTCGTCCGGGACTTCCTGCTGGCCGCGGCGGCCGTCGGCGGAGCGGTCTGCCTCGTGTTCGCTCTGCTCGCGTTCACGGGCGGGTACTCGCTGATGATGTTCAAGACCGGCTCGATGTCTCCCACGATCCCTGCGGGTTCGGTCGCGCTGGTCCAGCGGATTCCCGCATCCGAGATCGTCGTCGGCGACGTCGTGACCGTCGACCGGGCAGGGACGCTGCCGATCACGCACCGGGTCACGAGCGTCGGTGAGGGGAACGACGCAGCGGAACGCGTGATCACGATGCGCGGAGATGCCAACGCCGTGGACGATCCGATGCCGTACACGCTCACCGAGGCACGGATCGTGCGCGGGTCGGTGCCGTATCTCGCGCCGGTGATCGCACAGTTCGGCAACCCCTGGGTGCTTGGATCGCTCACCCTCGCCACCGCGTTCCTCGTCGGCTGGGCCTTCTGGCCGAGGCGGCCGCGGACTGACGACGCAGAGGCCCCGCCCCCGGAGCCTGCCGACGCGGTGGACCCGCCCGGCGACGGCGAGAGCGCGGGCCGCGCGGCGACGGGAGCGCGCGTGTCGGCGGTGCTCTTCGTGCTGGCGGTCTGCGCGTCGAGCGCGGGTCTCGCTCCGGTGCCGGCATCCGCGGCGACCGGTTCGGACTACCTCACCGTGCGCTCCGACCTCGCCGGTGCCGGTGTGCAGGCGCTCGATCTGCTGGTCCCGCTGCGCTGGCACCTCGATGTGGATGCGTCCAGGGCACCCGCCGACGGCGACCTGGCCATCGCCATCTCGTCGGCGGGCGACTCGGAGTTCGGACTGCGGGCCGAGGTCCGCGCCTGCGCGC
>NZ_JBLVOH010000226.1:4394-6324 GCF_053543675.1 Microbacterium umsixpiens | reverse complement strand
GCCCTGGGGCCCCGACGGTACCTGTCCTTCGGGCGAACGGCTGCTGCGTCCGGAGGGGCCGCTGCCGGTGGACGGCGTCTGGCAGGACCTGCTCTCCACCGCGACACCGGCCGTCGCGTACGTGCAGGTGGCTCTCACGGCGCAGCCGCAGTCTCCCGAGGCCGGCGCGGCGGGCGCCGCGGTCACGGTGCGGGCCACTGCGGCGGGTGACACCGTCGACACGGGGATCGACGGCGAATCGGAGCTGCCTCCGACCGGTGGTTCCGGTCTGGCGCTGCTCGCCGCACCCGCTGCGGTGCTGGTCGGCATCGGCATCGCGCTCCTCGCCCGCCGGCGCCCGGACCCGAGGGGGCGGCGATGAAAGCGCTCCGCAGGCTCCTCCTACTGCTGACGGCCGCCTGCCTCGCCGCGATGACCTTCACAGCGTCGCCCGCCGGTGTGCGGGGTGATGCGCTGCTCGGCATCACGGAAGCGGCATGGGTCGACGCGCAGTACGCGCGCGGACCCGTCGAAGCCGGCACGCTCGACGTTCCCGTCATCACCGCCTGCACGACGGAGAACGAGGGAACGAACGGCGCCATGAGCGGCGTCACGCTGACGTGGACGTCGGTGCTCGACGACCCGGCGCGGATGCTGCTCGCCTTCTCGGTGACCGCGGGAACCGTCTTCGAAGCGCCGACCGATCGCATCGTGGTGACCGGGCCGGCCGCCGGCCTCTACACGTTCACCTTCACCGCGACGGCGTCGGAACTCGACGCCGCGCTGGGGCCGCTCGCGGGCGCGAGCGTAGGGGCAGCGGTGTCCACGCGTGCCGGGACGGAATGGCGATCGGATGTCGCGACCCGGACCGTCTCGGTCGGGGCCCTGAGCGGAGGGCTCGGCTCGGCGACCTGCGACCTGGGGCACACCCTCACACTGACCGGGTTGACCGCGGCGACGCTGCCGATCTCCCGCGTGATCCCCGTCGGCACTTCGGCCACGTCGTCGCTGCCGCCGGCGCTGCAGGACCGCCGACGCACGCCGGTGTACACGGTCACCGTCCGCGACATCGCCTCGAATGCGGTCGTCCCGAACGCCGAGGTGACGATCGTGCTCCCGGATGGCCTGGCGTTCGAATCGGGCACGTTCGCCGACCTCGGGGAAGGCACATTCACCACCAGCGCGACCGGAACCGTCGACTTCCGCGTCGTCGCCAACCGCTCCGAGCCCGCGCAGGGGCCGGGGCGCGTCGAGTCCCCTCGCGCCCTCACGATCCTCTCCGGGCAGCCCGTCACCTCGGTGCCGCTGGTGTCCTGGGGATATTCGGGACAGGGGCAGACCGGCTCCGACAACCTCACCGGCGCCCGGACCAGCGCCGTCCCGCTCTGGGACAACCTCACCATCACGGGTGCCACGGCCGTCGGCTCCAGCTATTCCACGCTGCTCTACGCCGATCAGAACGGCAATCTGTGGGGGCGGGGCTACAACGCCTCCGGCATCATCGGCGACGGCACCGCCACGAATCGCACGAGCGTCGTCGCCGCGCTCACCGCCCCCGGTGCGCAGCTCGGGAACATCACGCACATCGGGACGGGCACCGAGCAGCTCTCCTCCGTCGCGGTCGATTCCGCGGGAGGGGTGTGGGCGACCGGCGACAACGAACTGAGCGGCTTCGGGACGGCCTACACGAACACCCGCTACTGGCAACGCGTGAGCGACAACTACACGATGCCGGCCGGGGCGCTCACGGCTGAGGTCAACCCCTTCGGTGCGGTCTTCATGGTCCTGAGCAACGGGCAGGCCATGGTCGCGGGTGCCGACAGCTACGGGTACTCCGCGCAGGGCGCCGCCGTCGGCGCGGCGGCCGGATCCGCAGGGCTGCTCATGCTCACCGGTCCGGGTGCGCCCATCACGGGCGTCGCCTCCGGTGGCATCGGCTGGCAGTCGTGCG
>NZ_JBLVOH010000226.1:3188-4374 GCF_053543675.1 Microbacterium umsixpiens | reverse complement strand
GGTCGGCTGTTCACGGCGGGAACGGCGGCATACGGCGGCAGCGGCACCTTCTATCTCACGCAGAAGACACTTCCGGCGGGGAAGACCGCCGCGAAGGTCGTGGTCGGCCAGTACCGGATGCTGGTGATCATGACCGACGGCACGGTCTACGCCCTCGGCGCGAACACCAGCAGTGCCCAGGGCACCGGCAGCTCGGCCGCGCCGGGCGCCACCCTCACCCCCGTCGCGATGCCGGCGGGCACCGTCGTCACCGACGTCGCGATGGGCAACGACTCGACGGTGTTCCTGCTCGAGTCGGGCGAGGTCTACTTCGCCGGGCTGAATGACACCGGCGGGGCGGGGGCCGGCACCACCGCCGGCACCTTCAGCACGCCCGTGCAGGTGCCCCTCGCCCACACGGCCACGAAGGTCATGGCGTCCTGGTACGACAGCTTCCTCGCTGTGCTCGGCTGAATACCGGGCGGCTGTCCCTCAGGGGACGATCGAGTCGATGTAGCCGCCGTCGACCCGCACCGCGGCGCCGGTCGTCGCCGAGGCGAATGGGGAGGCCAGATAGACGACCATGTTCGCGATCTCCTCGGGCTCGATGAGCCGCTGCAGCAGCGACTGCGGCCGGTGCAGGCGCATGAACTCGCGCTGCGCCTCGTCCCACGGGAGCTTCGGGTCGACGAGCTCGTACACGAAGTCCTCGACGCCGCCGGTGTGAGTCGGACCCGCGAGTACCGAGTTGACGGTCACCCCGGTGCCCGCCGCCTCCTTCGCGAATCCGCGGGACACCGCGAGGAGGGCCGTCTTGGACATGCCGTAGTGGATCATCTCGGCGGGGATCACCACGGCCGAGTCGCTGGCGATGTCGAGCACCCGGCCCCAGCCGCGCTCGGTCATGCCGGGGAGCGTGGCGCGGATGAGGCGCACGGCTGCCAGCACGTTCACGTCGAAGTAGCGGCGCCATTCGTCGTCGGTGATGTCGAGTGCGGGCGTCGCGCCGAAGATCCCCAGGTTGTTGACGAGGATGTCGACGTCGCCGGTCGCGGCCAGCACCGCATCCGCTCCGGTCTGATCGGTGACGTCTCCGGCGGCCGGGACGAGATCGCGTTCGGGGTTCTCGGCCTGCATCTCGGAGATGACGGAGGCGATCGTGTCGGGCCTGCGGCCGTTGATCGCCACGCCGGCGCCCGCGGCGGCC
>NZ_JBLVOH010000226.1:2737-3154 GCF_053543675.1 Microbacterium umsixpiens | reverse complement strand
CCCGCGTCGGCCAGTCCTGCGGCGATCGCCCGCCCGATGCCCTGCGTGGAGCCGGTGACGAGCGCGGTCCTGCCCGTGAGATCGATGCGCATGGTGGTTCCCTCCGTGACGGATGCTGCCTGCTGATGCAACGGTAGTCGCGTTGATTCCATGCCCGCCGGGTCGGTGCGATCAGCAAGAACCCTGGACAAAGGTAAAACGTTAGCTGGTCGAATGTCATATAGGGTGGAGTCATCGTCGTTCGAGCACGGCCCTGGGGAAAGGCCGGATCGAACGAGACGCGGATCTCGATCCACTCGAGACTCCGCGACGGACCGCGGCGAAAGCCGCTTGTTCTCGGTGCGCCTCCCCCTCCCGCACCGGGCTGCGCCCCCCGACGTGGGCCTGTGAGGGTTCACGCCGGGGGGACGTGGGGGG
>NZ_JBLVOH010000226.1:0-2703 GCF_053543675.1 Microbacterium umsixpiens | reverse complement strand
GTTCGCCTCGTCTCGTCTCGTTGAGCCTCGACGGACCAACGTGTAACATTTCACAGGGCGGGGATGGGTGCGGCAATGGATTGCGGGGGCTTCATGGACGACGATGCGGATCGGACAGAGCGACTGCGGGCCCGCCTGCGATGGCTCGCCGGATGCTCCGCGGTCGCGATCATGCTGATCGTCGGGTGGTTCGCCTATGGCGCCATCGTTCGGTCGCCCGTGATGATGACGGCCGCAGCCGGAGGATTCGCGGCCGTCGTGACCGGATGGAGCAGCCTGCACGCGTCCCTCACGACACAACTCGACCTGATCGCCGCACAGGCTGACCTCGTCATCGACGCACCCGGCCTGTTCTCCGGGCCGCGCACCGACAGACGTACCGACATCCAGAACTTCCCCATCGGCTGACCGTCGCGCATCGGGTGTGCGCGCGGCGTCAGGTGAGCATGACGGCGGCGTTGCCGGACGCGATCGCCCGCATCGCCCGTCCAGGAAGCGCGGAGGCTGCGAGCTGCAGCGCCGTGGCCTCCGGTGCCTGCACGGGGAAGCCGCTGCCGAACACCCAGCGCTCCGGATCGGCGCCGAGACCGTCGGCGACACCGGTGGGGCCGTTCACGTGCCAGAGGTCGAGCCGCAGCCACTCGGGCGCGGCGTCGCCGAGATGCCGCTTCAGCTCGATCCCATCCGCGCGGTTGAGGCCGCTCAGCAGCAGCGGAGCAGCCGGACTCTCGCGCACGAGGTCGGCGATCCGGTGCACCTCGAGGTCGACGGCGGGGGAGAACGGATGCCGCACCCTGGCGTCGTCGAGCCGGGCGATCAGCTGCACGGGGAGCCCGCGGTCGGCGCACGCGTCGAGGACCGGGCGCACGGCGGAGACCTCGTACCGATGGAAGCCCGGGGCGACACGCACTCCACGCGCGCCGGCGGACACGGCATCGTCGAGCTCCTCGCGCCAGGTCGGGTCGCGCGGATCGATCGTCGCGAACACGCGGAAGAGCGGGTCATCCGCACACGCGGCGAGCACGGCCTCGTTGCCGGTGCGGGTGTCGAAGCCGAACAGGGACGCCAGGTGCGAGACCCAGACGGAGCGCAGGCCGAGGCGTTCGGCGTGGGCGTGCAGGGTCTCGGCATCAGCGGCGGCGGAGAGCCGGTGGGGCCATTGCCCGAGGAAGCAGGTGGTGTCGGTCGCGCCGAGGTCGGCGAATGCGCGGAGCATCCGTCGTGCCTGGGCGGTCATGACGCGACCTCCGCGAGCCAGCGGGCGACCGTGCCGCCGAAGACCCGCTCTTCCGTCTCGGGGTCGAGCCCTGCGCCGAGCACCTTGCCGACGTTGGCCGCGAGGTCGATGTGGGGCAGGTCGGAGCCGAACACCACCCGGTCGGGGCCGAGGCGCTCCACGGCGAGTGCCACTTCTCCGGCGCCGATGATCGTGCCCGAGGTGTCGACGGCCACGTTCGGCACGGAGCCGACCGCGTTCACGGCCGACTCGGGCTGGCCGCCGAGGTGCGCCATCAGGAAGCGCACGTCGGGATGACGGCGGGCTGCGGCGGCGATGTGGTCGGCCGTCGACTCGTAGGGGAACTGCCCGACGGTTTTGCGCCAGGCATGGGCGAGCACGATCAGGTGGTGCTCGGCGGCGTACTCGAGGATCGGATCGCTCAGTGGATCGTCGGCCAGAGTCGCGATCCAGAGCTTGATGCCGATCATCCCGCGGTCCTCGACGTTGCGGCGCAGATCGTCGAGGCTGTCACGGCCGAAGCGCGGATTGACGTAGCAGTAGCCGCGGAGGCGGTCGGGGTATCGGCGCAGCTCGCCGGCCAGCACCTCGTTCATCTCCCGCACCTCGTCGAGACTTGGGTGCGCCTGGAAGCTTCCGAGATTGCTGCACAGGTACAGCTCGATGCCCAGGCGGTCGCCGGCCTCGAAGACCGCGGGGTCGAAGCGCCCCTCGTCGAGGTGTGTGTGCGCGTCGATGCCGGTCATGCCGTCGCCTCACGCACGGCGGCCGCCGCGCGGCGCAGAGTCTCGTCGATGTCGGCTTCGGTGTGCGCGGCGTTGACGTAGACGACCCGGTAGAAGGAGAGTCCGTGGCGGAACGCCGCCCGTAGGAAGGCCTGGACCTCGGCGTCGGCGCCGCCGAACTGCGGGCACGCCGGGTGCCCCACGAGCCGGATGCCGGAGCCGGCCTCGGCGAACACCGCGTTCAGGCCGTTCTGCAGTCGGGCGCCGGAGGCGAGCAGTCGCGCGATCACGTCGCGGTCGCGCATGGCGGTCATCGTCGCGGTGGCGGCTGCGAGCGACAGCGTCTCACCGCCGTAGGTCGACGTGACGACCACCTCGCCGCGGTCGAGCACGCCGAGCACCTCCCGGCGCCCGCAGTAGACCGCGAGGGGCATGCCGTTCGCGATCCCCTTGCCGAAGACCGACAGGTCGGGGAGCACGCCGGTCGCCTCGGCCATCCCGCCGATCGCCACCCGGAAGCCGGTGACCATCTCGTCGTAGGCCAGCAGGGCGCCGTGCCGGTCGGCGAGGTCGCGCAGGTAACGGTAGAAGCCGGCCGCCTCGGGAATGGCCGGGTAGTCGGCGGCGATGAGGATGAGCGCGATCTCCGAACCCCGGGTGAGGAACAGGCGGTCGAGGGTGGCACGGTCTTCCCACTCGACCGCGTGGTGCAGGGCCGCGAGGGCTGCCGGAACGCCGGGC
>NZ_JBLVOH010000225.1:6673-16271 GCF_053543675.1 Microbacterium umsixpiens | reverse complement strand
GTTGATCCGCCGGCGTGGGTGCGGCGGCCGGCGGCAGAAGTCGCGGCCGCGTGGGAATCCGTCGACGGCCGGAGGTGGCAGGTGATGGGCATCGGCCCGGTATCGATGCCGCTGCTGTTCGCGGCGGCGGCCGCGCTGCTGCTGACGGTTCTGCTGGTGGTGTTCCTCATCTCGCGCCGACGTGGGCGCTCGAAGACCGTGCTCGACGTGCATACCGCCACCGGGCGGACGACGGTCGATCGCAACGTGGTCGACGCCGTGCTCACCGAGCCTCTGGTCCGGCGACCCGATGTGCTCTCGGCCCGCACCGGCACCTACCGTGTCGGTCAGACGCGCGCGGTCGAGTTGGCCGTGACCGTGCGGCCGGGGGCTCCACTGGCGAACGTCGTCGCGGCGGCCGAGGCGGCGATCGGCGAATGGGACGAGCTGCTGGGGTCTCGAATCCCGATCCTGCTGCACCTCTCCGATCGGCGCTGGAGCGAGGGTTTCCGCTCGCCGACGAGAGTGCGGTGATCGGGTGCGACGGCGACACAGACCAACGCACGGACCACGTGCGTGAACACGCGAACCCGAGACACGGGTGCGATGAGAGAAGGAGACGCCATGGGCGCTGAAGACAAGATCAAGGCCGCTGCGGAGAAGGTCGCCGGCAAGGCGAAGGAGGCCGTCGGCAAGGTCACCAACGACGACAAGCTCGTCGCCGAGGGCAAGGCCGAGCAGGCCAAGGGCGAGATCCGCGACACGGCCGAGAACGTCAAGGATGCGTTCAAGAAGTAGCGGACGCGGGGAGGGACCCGACCGGGTTCCTCCCCGATCACTCCCAGGTCGGTCGGCGAGGATCCGATCCGGTGAGGCGTCGGTTCCGAATCTCCTGTGGGGATCGGATCGAGGGGTGGGGAACAGATGGAAGAGGAACGCTTTCGCAGAGCGCTCGAGCAGGCCGACGACGGCATCGTCGCCGGACGTGCGATGGACGGCGACGTCGAAGCCTTCGCGGTGCTCGTGCGGAGATACACGCCGATGATGCGTGCGTACACGCAGCGGATGCTGAACGCCTCGGCCGATGTCGACGACATCGTGCAGGAGTCCTTCGTCACCGCCTGGCAGCGGTTCGGCGAGCTCGACGACCCGTCGAAGGTGAAGAGCTGGCTGATGCGGATCGTGAGTCGGAAGGCGGTGGATCGCATTCGTGCGGCCCGACCCGTCGTGGACATCGACTCCATCGATCGCCCGGCGCCTCTGCACGCCTCGCCGTCGGCGGTGGTCGAGGTGCGAGCCGGAGTCGCCGCCGTCGGTGCCGCGCTGCGCGAGCTGCCCGATGCCCAGCGCGAATGCTGGGTCCTGCGCGAGATCGGCGGCTACTCCTACGAGGAGATCTCGGAAGAGCTCGGCATTCCCGTCTCCACCGCGCGAGGACTGCTCGCGCGGGCCCGGAAATACATGATCGTACGGATGGAGGAGTGGCGATGACCGACGAGAGAGACATGCCAGAAGTCCGCCGTCTCGGTCTGGAACCGAGCGATCTCGACGGGCACACGCTCGACGAGCTCACCGACTACCTCGAAGCGGGACGACAGCCCTCCGACCGCTCGATCGACGAGTCGCCCGGCTGTCAGCTGGCGCTGGACGCGCTCGAACGCCTGCACGGTTTGGGGGCCGAGCTGATCGCGGCCGAGACCGCCGCGGAACCGGAGGTCGACGCGGGCTGGGTCGACCGCATCCTGAGTGGCATCGCGATGGACGCGCGCGCGGGCCGGCGAATCCCCTTCGAGTCGCCGGATCCGTCGGTGGACCTGGCGATCACCGAGGGCGCCGTGCGCGGTCTCATCCGCTCGGCCGAGAGCGCCGTTCCCGGATTGCTCATCGGACGTTGCCGCCTCATCGGCGATGTGACCGTCCCGGATACGCCGATCCGTGTGGAGATCGATGCCAGCGCGTTGCACGGACAGCCGATCCCGGCGATCGCGGACCGACTCAGGGCTGAGGCCGATCGGGCGCTCCGGGCGCACACCGAGTTGAACATCGTCGCGATCGACATCGCGATCCGGGACATCAGGGAGGTGTCCTCGTGGACGCAGGAGAGCTGAGCGAAACCGAGACGCGCGGAGCGCACGCCGCCGCGATCGAGGCAGCGATGCGGGCGACGCCCGGCGTGCGCAGTGTGTATCGCTCCGGATCGCTGATCTCGAACCTGCTGCGCGCAGGTGTCGCGGCGCTCGGCAGGAGACAGGAGGACGAGCCTCTCGTCTCTGTCGTGCCCGCGGGCGAGGGCGTCGCCGTGGAGGCCTCGATCGGTGTCGACTCCGATGCGAGGTCGGCGGACACCCTCCACGCGGTGCACGTCGTCATCGACGCCGTGCTCGAGGAACGGGGGCTTCGCCGGGACAGTGTCACCCTCACCGTCGTGCACGTGCAGTCGGCGGCAGCGACGGTGTGAGACGAGCGGGTGCCGCCCTCGACCGAGCGAGAGCGGCACCCGTGGGGCGAACGCGATCAGGCGATCGCGCGCAGCCCTTCGACGAGCGGCGTGGTGGGGCGGCCGATCAGCCGCGCGAGCGTGCCGTCGGTGTCGGCGAGGGCGCCATCGCGGATCCCGGCGTCGAGAGCTGCGACGAATCCGGCGGTTCCCTCATCCAGACCCGCTTCCCGCAGAGCCGCGAGCTGTTCGTCGAACGAGACCGGGACGAACGCGACCTCGCGTCCCGTGACCTCGGAGAAGGCCGAGGCCAGATCGCTGTAGGTCCAGGCGACGTCGCCGCCGAGCTCGTAGACCTCGCCGACGTGCCCGTCTTCGAGCGCGACGACCGCCGCCGCCTCTGCGAAGTCCTTGCGGCTGGCCGAGGCGACCCGTCCGTCACCGGTGCCCGAGGTGAGCACGCCGGTCTCGGCGGCGCGAGCGAGGTCGGGGGCGTAGTTCTCGGTGTACCAGTTGTTGCGGAGGATCACGGCGGGGAGTCCCGCAGCGCCGATCAGCTCTTCCGTCGCCTTGTGCTCGGGCGCCAGGACCAGGTCGCTGGTGGTCGCCTTCGGTGCGCTGGTGTAGATGAACTTGGAGACCCCGGCGGCCTTCGCGGCGTCGATGACCGCCTGGTGCTGGGCCACCCGGTGTCCGACCTCCGACCCGGACACGAGCACGACGGTGTCGACGCCCTCGACGGCCGCGGCCACCGAGGCGGGGTCGGTGTAGTCCAGGCGGACGACGCGCACGCCGAGGTCGGCGGCCTTCGCGGTGTCGCGGGCTCCGGCGACGATCGACTGCGGGTCGGCGCCGCGCTCGAGGAGGCTGGCGATGATGAGGCGTCCGAGGTTGCCGGTCGCGCCGGTGACGAGGATGGTCATGAGGGTCCTTTCGTAAGTGACACCCTCGACAACCTCGCGACGGGTCGCACGCATTCCGATCTGCGGGTACCCACTTTGAAGTAAGGTACCCACATGACGGTTAGTTTCGCGCAGATAAAGGAATCCACGCCGTTCGTCTTCGATCAGAACTGCGGCACTCGGGTCGTCCTCGACCACATCATGAGCAAGTGGGGGGTGCTCGTGCTCTCCTGCCTGTCCGACGGCACGCACCGCTGGGGTGCACTGCGCCGCGAGGTCGACGGCATCAGCGAGAAGATGCTCGCCTCGACGCTGCGCACACTCGCCGAGGACGGGCTCGTGCATCGGGAGTCCCTCCCGACGGTGCCCCCGCACGTCGAGTACAGCCTCACGCCGCTCGGCCGCGATCTGATGGAGCGGATGCTGCCGCTGATGGAATGGGTTGCCGACCACGCCGACGGGATGCTCGAAAGGGGTTGAATCTGCGGATTCCGTTGCCAGGATGCGCCGTTGGCCGCGGATTCGGTCGGTGAAAGAAACCGTTGACGCGATAACCGCGGTGGCCCTACTGTTCTGACATGGCAGCAACGACGCCCATTCATCTGGAACGACCCGACGGCAAGGGTCTGGCTGCGGGAACCCTGGGACTCTGGGGGTCGACCGTCATCGGTCTCGCCTCGACGGCCCCGGTCTACTCGCTCGTCGCGACACTCGGCTTCGTGGTGCTCGCTGTCGGTGCGCAGGCGCCGATCGCCTTCATCATCGCCTTCGTCCCGATGCTCCTGATCGCCTTCGCGTATCGAGAGCTCAACAACGCGGTGCCCGACTGCGGCACGACCTTCACCTGGGGCACCAAGGCATTCGGTCCGTGGGTGGGCTGGATGGGCGGCTGGGGTGTCGCCGTCGCCGGTATGGTCGTGCTCGCCAACCTCGCCCAGATCGCCTCGGTCTACTTCTGGTCACTGATCGGACAGGACCTCGAGAACAACGACTGGCGCGTGGTCGTCGTGGCCGTGCTCTTCATCGCTGCGATGACCTGGGTCAGCTGGCGTGGAGTCGAGATCGGCGAGCGCATCCAGAACATCCTGCTGGGCATCCAGTACCTGGCGCTCGCGATCTTCGTGGTGACCGCGCTGTGGCAGTTCTTCGCCGGCACCGCCCCGAACCCCACGCCCTTCTCCTGGGAGTGGATGAACCCCTTCGCCTTCACGGACTGGTCGGGCTTCACCGAGGCCATCCTCCTCGCACTCTTCATCTACTGGGGCTGGGACACCTGCCTCGCCCTGAACGAGGAGACCAAGGACCCGAAGCGCATTCCCGGCCGCGCCGCGCTGCTGACCACCGTCATCCTGCTGTTCACCTACGTCGCCGTGACCATCGCCGCCATGATGTACGCCGGTCTGGGGGAGAGTGGCACGGGCCTCGGCAACGAGGCGAACGCCGACGACTTCTTCCTCGCGATCAAGGACGGACTGCTGGGGCCGTTCGGCTGGGTGCTGGTCGTGTCGGTGATCATCTCGGCGATCTCGTCGACGCAGACCACGATCCTGCCCACCGCCCGTGGCACGCTCGCGATGGGCGTCTACCGCGCACTGCCGGCGAAGTTCAAGGACGTGCACCCCACCTACAAGACGCCGTCGTTCTCGACGATCGTCATGGGCGTGGTCGCCTCGGCGTACTACATCGGCATGACGCTGATCAGCGACAACATCCTGCAGGACTCGATCCTCTCGCTCGGGCTCGCGATCGCGTTCTACTACGCCATCACGGGTTTCGCGTGCGTCTGGTACTTCCGCAAGGATCTGACGTCGTCGCCGCGGGAGTTCTTCTTCAAGGGACTCTTCCCGCTGCTGGGCGGGCTCATGCTGACCTGGGCATTCATCCAGTCCGCCATCGACATGTGGGACGTCGACTACGGCTACACCGTCCTGTTCGGCATCGGCGGCACATTCGTGATCGGCGTCGGCTCGCTCGCGTTCGGTCTGGTGCTGATGTTCGTCTGGTACCTGTTCCCGCGGTCGAAGCGGTTCTTCCGTGGCGAGAGCCTGAACCGGGAGACCCAGGTGATGGTGCCGGACGAGCCCAGCGTGACGATCCGCTCGATCGACGGCGGCATCTGAGGTCGCCCGGGCACGTCCGCGGACGTGTCCTAGGCTTGCTCCGTGCGCATCCGGCTCGACATCGCCTACGACGGCACCCACTTCCGCGGGTGGGCGAAGCAGCCGACGCTCCGCACCGTGCAGGGGACTCTCGAGGCGGCCCTCGCGCGGATCGTCGGCTCCGACGTGCAGTTCGTCGTCGCGGGCCGCACCGACGCGGGAGTGCACGCCAGCGGTCAGGTCGCGCACGTCGACCTCGACGAGAAGCAGTGGTCGCGCATCGAGGCCAGGCAGGGGCGGGCTCCGCTGGCTCCCGCAGAGACCATCGCCGGGCGCATGCGCGGCGTGCTCGGTGCCTACTCCGACGTCACCGTCACGAAGACGTCGATCGCTCCCGAGGGGTTCGACGCCCGGTTCTCGGCGGTGTGGCGGCGTTACCGCTACCGTCTCGCCGATACCCAGGCCGGGTTCGACCCGCTGCGTCGGCACGACACGACGAACATCCGTGGGAGTCTCGACGAGCAGGCGATGGATGCCGCGGCCCGCAGCCTCATCGGCCTGCATGACTTCGCTTCGTACTGCAAGCCGCGCGAAGAGGCGACGACGATCCGCACGCTGCTCGACTACCGCTGGGTGCGTGATGCCGAGGGCGTTCTCATCGCCGAGGTCAAGGCCGACGCGTTCTGTCACAGCATGGTGCGTGCACTCGTCGGCGCATGCGCGGCGGTGGGGGAGGGGCGCCTCGACGTCGAGGATGTCGTGCTGCTGCGCGACGCCCTGACGCGCACCAGCGAGTTCAAGGTCCTGGCGGCGCGCGGCCTGATCCTCACCGAGGTCGGCTACCCCGCCGACGAGCTGCTCGCGACGCGCGCGGAGCAGACGCGGGCTCGACGTGACGGCACGAGCCGCGTTCGCGATCCGGAGCCCGACCACAGCCTGGGCGAGTAGCGTGGAACGGTCATGAAGGTCATCTCGTACAACCTCCAGAAGCATCGCGCGGCCGGTGAACTCGCCGCCATCGTCGGCGAGCACGACCCCGACATCCTGTGTCTGCAGGAGTGCGACGTTCCGGAGTTGCCCGCAGAGATCGGCGACCTCGTGCTGGCGGATGCGACGCAGGGCAACCGCCTCGGGCTCGCGCTGTTCTACCGCTCGAGCACCTACCATCTGCAGTCGATCCGCACCCTCGGGTTGAAGAAGTCGCTGCACGACCGGATCGCGAAACCCGCTCACGAGCGTGTGCTCGGCGCTCGGCTGCGTGACATCGACGACGCCCAGGATTTCATCGTCGCCTCGTTCCATGCCGCACCGCTCACCGCGCTGAACTCGTTGCGTCGGCACCAGATCCGCGCGGCGCTCACCGAGCTCGCGACTCTCGGGGAGGGTCTGCCGCAGCTGATGGTCGGCGACTACAACTACCCCATCTTCAAGGAGAACCTCGGTCAGGCCGTGCGCGACCACGGTTATGCCCTCTCGCTCAGCGACGACCACACCTACACGCGTTACCGGGTGTTCCGCGGGCACTACGACTTCGCGACCTCGGCCGGTTTCGAGATCGAGCGCATCACGACGCTGCCCCAGGGGTCGAGCGACCACCGCCCGATCCTGGTCACGGTCAAACCCGACTGAGTCGGCGGTTTGGGCATCCGCGCCCGGTGGCGTATGATTTCCCTTTGGTGCCTTTCCCGTTCGCGGGAATGGGCATCGTCCGAACGTGAGCCCTCCACTGGCGTGTTCCTCCCTGTCGGGAAGAACCACCCCGGAGTGGGATTCACGAACTTCTCCGTTCGACACAAGAAAGCAGCACTATCGTGACGCGCACTTACACCCCCAAGGCTGGCGAAGTCCAGCGCGATTGGGTCGTCATCGACGCCACCGACGTCGTTCTCGGCCGTCTGGCTTCGCACGCCGCTACGCTCCTGCGTGGCAAGCACAAGCCGACCTTCGCCAACCACATCGACTCGGGTGACTTCGTCATCATCGTGAACGCCGACAAGGTCGCGCTCACCGGTCAGAAGCTCCAGAAGAAGCTGGCCTACCGCCACTCGGGTTACCCGGGCGGCCTGAAGTCGGTCACCTACGCCGAGCTCCTCGAGAAGAACCCGGTTCGCGCTGTGGAGAAGGCCATCCGTGGCATGCTCCCCAAGAACAGCCTCGGCCGCCAGCAGCTGACCAAGCTCAAGGTGTACGTCGGTGCCGAGCACCCGCACGCCGCGCAGCAGCCGCAGACGTACACCCTCGACCAGGTCGCCCAGTAAGCGCCGTAAAGACTTAAGGACATACTCGTGGCTGACATCCAGGACACCACCGAAACCCCCCAGAACTTCTCGACGTCGACTCCGGAGACCGACGTGGTCGAGGCGGCTCCCCGCCCCGTCCTCAGCGTCCCGGGTGCCGCTGTCGGCCGTCGCAAGCAGGCCATCGCCCGCGTGCGCATCGTCCCCGGCTCGGGCACGATCACGGTCAACGGCCGCACGATCGAGGACTACTTCCCGAACAAGCTGCACCAGCAGCTGATCAACGACCCGTTCACGGTGCTGAACCTCACCGGTGCATACGACGTCATCGCGCGCATCTCCGGTGGTGGCCCCTCGGGCCAGGCCGGTGCGCTCCGCCTCGGCATCGCCCGTTCGCTGAACGGCATCGACGAGGAGAACAACCGTCCGACCCTGAAGAAGGCCGGCTTCCTCTCGCGTGACGCTCGCGTCAAGGAGCGCAAGAAGGCCGGACTCAAGAAGGCCCGTAAGGCGCCTCAGTACTCGAAGCGTTAAGGTCCACTGCTCCGATGCCGATCTTTGGCACGGACGGCGTGCGAGGACTTGCCAATGGCATCCTCACCGCCGACCTGGCGCTCACCCTGGCCCAGGCGACTGCTGTCGTCCTGGGCCAGGGCCGTACTGCGGAGGCTCGCAAAGCCGAAGGCAAGCGACTCACCGCAGTGGTCGCCCGGGACCCCCGGGTCTCCGGACACTTCCTGACGTCGGCCGTCTCCGCGGGGCTCGCCTCCTCGGGGGTCGATGTCCTCGAGGCCGGTGTCATCCCGACCCCGGCGCTGGCGTTCCTCGTCGCCGACCGTGACGCCGACTTCGGTGTCATGATCTCGGCCTCGCACAACGCCGCTCCCGACAACGGGATCAAGATCTTCGCCCGCGGGGGCCGCAAGCTCCCCGATGAGGTCGAGCAGCGCATCGAAGAGGCCATGCACGGCGAGATGCTGCGCCCGACGGGTGCCGGCGTCGGTCGTGTCGACCGCTTCTCCGACGCGGAGGACCGCTACGTCGTGCACCTCCTCGGCTCGCTGCCGAATCGTCTCGAGGGCATCCACGTCGTGCTCGACTGCGCCCACGGCGCGGCATCCGGCGTCTCGCCCGAGACGTTCCGCGACGCGGGCGCCGAGGTGACGGTCATCGGGGCCGACCCCGACGGCTGGAACATCAACGACGGAGTCGGCTCGACCCACCTCGACAACCTCGCCGAGGCTGTCGTGCGTCTGGGCGCCGACATCGGCATCGCCCACGACGGCGACGCCGACCGCTGCCTCGCCGTGGACGCCGAGGGCAATCACATCGACGGTGACCAGATCATGGCCATCCTCGCGGTGTCGATGAAGGAGCGCGGACGCCTCACCGACGACACGCTCGTCGCGACCGTCATGAGCAACCTCGGCCTGCATGTCGCGATGCGCGAGCACGGCATCACGGTTCGTCAGACCGCCGTCGGCGACCGCTACGTGCTCGAAGACATGAACGAGGGCGGATACGCGCTCGGCGGCGAGCAGTCCGGTCACGTGATCATGAGCGAGTACGCCACCACCGGCGACGGCATCCTCACGGGCCTCCACCTGGTGGCGGAGATGGCGCGGCAGAAGAAGTCGATCGCCGAGCTCGCGTCGATCATGACCGTGTACCCGCAGGTGCTCATCAATGTGCGCGACGTCGACAAGGATCGCGTCGCAGACGACGAGGTCGTGCAGCAGGCTGTGCGCGACATCGAGGGTGAGCTGGGTGATTCCGGCCGGGTGCTGCTGCGCAAGTCCGGCACCGAGCCCCTGGTGCGGGTGATGGTCGAAGCCGCCGATGCGGAGTCGGTGCACGCCTACGCCGGACGACTGGCGGAGGTCGTGCAGGAGCGCCTCTCGCTCTGACACTCGCAGAACCTCGGAACCGGCCGGTCGCTGATCT
>NZ_JBLVOH010000225.1:1517-6653 GCF_053543675.1 Microbacterium umsixpiens | reverse complement strand
CCCGGTTCTCTGTCTGCGGGGGAGTCGAGGGGCGGTGGTCAGGGTGCCGCGCAGATGCGGTACTGGCCGGCGTCGACCAGCGTCTCGGTCGTGCAGGGCTGAGTGGTCAGCCGTGGCACGTCGGCCATGGCGGGGGCGTCGAAGAGTCCGACGTGCGCGCCCGTCAGCACGATGGGCGCGACCGCGTACCCCCAGGGCTCGGCTGCCAGCCATTCGACGTCGTTCGCCTCGACCCAGGCCGTGAGAGGCACGAGGGCCGTGCGCTGGCTCTCCAGCGTGGTGCGGGGCTCGTACATCGACACGACATGACTCACGCCGCCACCGGCGATCACGGCGGCCAGCGCGGAGGCGGCGACGATGCCGATGGCACGAATGCCCTTGCGGCGGGGCAGGGCCGTCACCGCCCACAGCGCGACCGCGGCGATGACGGGGAAGAACGCGAGGATTCCGGGCGCGGGGTGCCGCACCCACAGCGGCAGGCGGGAGGCGGTGGCCCACCAGCCGACGAAGGCGAGCGCGCCGACGATGGCAGCCAGGGCGTACGCGATCACGATCCGGTCGGCGGCGCTCGCGTCACGCCAACGCCGCACGACGCCGGTGATGGCGAGGCCAAGCGCGATGACCGCTCCGATCACGGCGAGGAAGCCGGGCAGCGACCACGAGTCCGCCAGCGTCCCGAGCTTCTGCAGCACCGTGGTCGCGGCGTCGCCCTGCCCGCCGGTGCGGAGGAAGTGGGCGAAGTCGCGCACGTGCTGCACATAGCCGGAGAACCCCAGCGACAGCAGCGCGCCCAGCTCGAGGAGCAGGGTCGGCACGGCGGCGAGCAAGAGGGGCAGCCACGATCGCCGGAGGGTGTCGCGCACGCGGGCCCAGCCGGTGCCGTCGGAGAGCACCCACAGGGCGATGGCGAAGGCAGGAAGCGCGAGGGCGGCGATGAGCTTCGCCTGGATCGCGAGGCCCACGAGGAGCCCGGCGAGCCATGCGCGGCGGGGAAGCAGTGTGAGGGCCCAGACGAGGAGCGCGGCCGCGGGGATCTCGCCCAGCAGGTCGGCGGGGCCCTGGATGGGGGAGAAGCCGGCATCCGCCGTGAACACCAGGGGAACGGCGACAGCGAGCAGCGCGGCCCAGCGTCCGCCGATGCGTCGCCCGATCACGGCGAGGCCGGCGAGGAGGGCCACCCAGAAGGCCAAGGGGACGAGACGTGCGGCCAGCACCGGGTCCATCCCGGTCGCGAGGAGCGCGGCGACGGGCAGGAGCACGACGGGCCCGGTCGAGATACGCGGGTCGAACGGCGTGATGGTCGAGCCGGAGAGCGCGCCGTCGCTGGAGTATCCGAGTCCGTCCAGCAGATTGAGCGGGACCGTGAGGTTGAAGGCCTCGTCCTCCCAGAAGCGCCACACCACGAGGCTGTGCCAGGCCACGATGACGTGACCGATCAGCAGGGCGACGGCCGCCGCCCAGAACACGACCGTGCGTGCTCGGGTCATCGCGCGACGGTCTCCGGAAGACGGATGCCGCGCAGGGGAGCGGATGGCCGCAGAGAGAGGGTCCATGCCTCGACGAGGGCGACGCGCACGAACCGGCGCAGACGCTTCGGCGGCAGGGTGACCGAGTTCCCTCGCCCCCACATGGTGCCCGTGGTCGATTCGCCCCGACGAGGGATGCTGGCGACGCGGAGGTAGCGCACGGTGAAGCCCGCGCGCGCCTCGGCGAGCGAGAAGTGCACGTGCGGGACCGTGGCGTCGGCCGGGGTCGCGTCGACGAGCAGTCGCAGGGCGTCGGGGCGGTAGGCGCGAAGCGGGGTGTTGACGTCGGGGATGCGGCGCCCGGCGGCGAGGGCGATCAGCAGGCCCACCGCCCCGGTGAGCACCTTGCGGTACCAGGGGTCGGTGCGGCCGTCGCGCACGCCGTGGACGACATCGGCGTCTTCGGTCGTGAGCGCGTTGATGAGCCGAACGAAGTCGCTCCCGTAGAACTGCCCGTCGCCGTCGACATGCACCAGCACGTCGGGGTCGGCGGCGAGCCCGGCGCGGTAGGCCGAGAGCGCGGTCGGGCCGTGGCCGCGGTTCAGCGGCTGCACCTCGACGGTCACGTCGGAGACGCCGTCGAACACCGAGGCGGTGGCATCCGTGGAGCGGTCGTCGGCGACGTGGAAGGTGACGCGGTCGGCCAGGGGAGAGACGCAGTCGCGGATCTCGTCGATGAAGCCCTGGATGCCCTCGGCCTCGTTGTAGGCGGGCATGACGACGGCGAGGTGGCGAAGGGTCACGGGGTCCTTGGGGTGGCGGAGGGCGCGGGGATCAGCCAGTAGCCTAGTTGAGCCATGAACCCTCCCTCCCGCATCCGTCGCATCGCCAGCGTCGGCAGCCGTTTTCTCGTCGTGGGTGCTCTGAGCACCCTCATCGAGGTCGGCGTCTTCAACCTGCTGGTCTACGTGTGGGGATGGGATGTGGTCGCCGCGAAGATCGTCGCCTCGCTCGTCGCGCTCGTGAACGCGTACATCGGCAACCGCGAGTGGACGTTCCGTCACCGGGATCGTCGCGGACGGGTCTCCGAGGTCACGCTGTTCCTCGTGACCAACGCCGTCTGCACGGCCATCGGCGCCGTGCTCGTCTGGGTGGGTGTCGAAGCCGTCGGTGCGGTCCTCGGCCGTGAGCCGGGGGCTGTCGCCGTCAACCTCGTGAACCTGACGAGCATCGTCATCGTGGTCCTGCTGCGCTTCGTGCTCTATCACGGCATCGTCTTCCGGGTGGCGCCGACCAAGTAGCGGTGCGGCTCGGTCGCGGGCAGGTCAGGCTCGGGCGGTTGCGCGCTTCTTGGCGTTCTTCGCCTTCTTGGCCTTCTTCGCTTTCCGGCGATCCGTCGACGTCTCGCCGTCGAGGTCGTGCGTCGAACCGTAGGTGTAGGAGCCGTAGCCGTAGCTGTCGGGGCCCTTGGTCGGCAGCATCGTGACGACCACGCCGAGCATCTGCACGCCGGCGTTCTCGAGCGCGCGCAGTGCTCCGGAGAGCTCCTGCTTCTTCGTCTTGCCGGAGGCGGCGGCGAGGATCACTCCGCGGGTCTTGCTTCCCACCACGGCCGCGTCGGTCACCAGCAGCAGCGGCGGGGCATCGATCAGCACGTAGTCGAAGTAGTCGCCGAGTGACTTGAGTACCTGATCCATCGCGGCCGAGCCGAGCAGCTCGCTGGGGTTCGGCGGGACCTGCCCGCTCGGCAGGACGTACAGGTCGGACGTGCCCCACTTCTGCAGCGCATCGGCCACGTCCACGCGTCCGATGAGCACGTCGGTGAGTCCGACGCCGCCCTCGATGCCCAGGTAGTCGGCCACGCGGGGCAGTCGCAGGTCGCCGTCGACCAGGGCCACGCGGGCTCCCGTCTCGGCGAGTGCGATGGCGAGGTTGGCGGTGGTCGTCGACTTGCCTTCGCCGGGGCCGGCGCTGGAGACGACGAAGATGCGGGGGCCCGAGTCGAGGTTGAGGAACTGCAGGTTCGTGCGCAGGCTGCGGAACGATTCGGCGCGCGGGCTGCGCGGGTCGGCGTGCACGATCAGCGGGCGCTTGGTGGCATCCGGGTCGTACGCGATGCCACCGAGGACGGGGCGATCGGTGAGCGTCTCGATGTCGTGGAGCGTGTGGATGCGGTTGTCGAGCACGGTACGCAGCATCGCGATGCCGAGGCCGAGTGCGAGGCCGATGATGCCGCCGAGGATGATCAGCAGGCGCACGTTGGGGCTCGTCGGAGTGGAGGAGGCGATGGCGGGCTCGGTCACGGTGATGCGCACCGGGCTGACGGCGTCTTCGGTGGCGGGCTGCTCGAGTGTCTTCTGCACCGCGTCCTGGAAGCTGGTCGCGACGGCGTTGGCGATGGCCGCGGCCTGCTCGGGGTCTCCGTCGGTCACGCTGACGTCGATCAGCACCGTGTTGAGCGGCGTGGTCGCGGTGACGCGGCTGCTGAGCCCCGAGACCGAGTCGTCGAGGCCGAGCTCATCGATCACGGGTTCGAGCACGAGCGCCGTGCCGACGACGTCGACGTAGCTCGTGACCATCTGTCGTGCGAAGGTCGTGCCCTGCACGAGGTCGCCGGTGGCGGCGCCCTCGGTGCGGACCGAGACGTACAGCTGCGTCGATGCGACGTACTTCGGCTGCTGGAGCGCGGCATAGCCGGCGCCGCCCGCGAGGCCGAGGACCATCAGGACGAGGATCAGGATCCAGTTTCTGTGCAGCACACGCACATAGTCGCGAAGTTCCACGCGGCAGATTCCCCCTGATGCAATGCGACCGCTGCCGATCAAGGCGGGCCGTGAAAACGGTATCCCGGTATTCTTCCACAGCGACGGTGGGACGACCGGCCGCTGCGTGTGGTCAGTTCGTCGTGGTCTGCGCGGAGGCGCTGTAGGTCGTGCTCGCGGACGCGGTGACCGGTGCCTTCGTCAACACGGTTCCGAGCACTCGGGCTCCAACCGACTCGATGCTCTTGGCCGCGTCGGTGAGCCGGTTGGCCTGCGACGATCCGGCGGCGGCGATCAGGAGGGCTCCGGTCGTGACGCGCGCGATCACGGCGGCGTCCGTCACGAGCAGCAGCGGTGGCGCGTCGATGATGACGACGTCGAAGGCCTCTGTGAGCGTCTCGATCAGACTCTCCATCGCGGAAGAGCCGAGCAGCTCGGCCGGGTTCGGCGGAACAGTGCCGGCCGGGAGGACGAACAGGGCGCTGCGGCCCCAGCGCTGGATGACGTCGTTGAGCTGCACGCGTCCGGCCAGCACATCGCTGAGTCCGATCCCACCCTCGATGCCGAAGTACTCGGCCACGCGGGGGAGGCGGAGGTCGCCGTCGAGCAGGGCCACGCGCTGCCCGGCATCGGCGAAGGCGAGTGCCAGGTTCGCCGCGGTGGTCGACTTGCCCTCGCCGGGGCCGGAGCTGGTCACGACGAACACGCCCTGGTTGCCGGAGAAGAAGAAGCGCACGTTGGTGCGGAGGGTGCGGTAGGCCTCGGCGCGGAGGCCGTGCGGTGCGGTGCTCATGGCGAGGGGGTGCTCGCCCGTGTCCGGGTCGAGCGGGATCTGTCCGAGGACGGGAACCGGCACGGCGGCCTCGACATCGGCGGCGACGCGCACCCGGCGGTCGAGCGGCGCCCCC
>NZ_JBLVOH010000225.1:630-1469 GCF_053543675.1 Microbacterium umsixpiens | reverse complement strand
ACGCCGACGCCCACCGCGAGCCCGAGCAGCGAGCCGATGATGAGGGAGAGGGAGAGGTTGGGCGCGACGGGATTCGTGGGCACCTGAGCGGGTTCGAGCGTGACGATGCGGATGCTGAACGCCGCGGCCTGGTCGCGCTTCTCGAGCGTGCCGGTGACGACGGTGGCGAAGCTCTCGGCGACGGCGTTCGCGATGCGCGCGGCCTGCCCCGGGTTGCGGTTGTCGACGGTGATCGTGATGATCGCGCTGTTGAGGGGTGCGGAGGCGCTGATGCCCGTGGGGGCTGCGGTGAGGCCGAGGTCTTCGGTGACGGGATCGAGCACGAGGGAGCTCGTGATGAGCGAGCGGTAGGTCTCGACGGCCTGCTTCGCGTACCCGGTGGCGAGCGAGCGCTCGGCGGGTGTGGCGGTGTCGGCGACCTGCGCGGCCACCATGACCTCGGTCGAAGCCTGGTAGCGGAGAGGGGTGAGCATCGCGACCAGCGCGCCGGTGGAGAGCCCGATCAGAACACTCGCGACGATGACGACGATCTGTCGACGGAACACCCGAAGGTAGTCATGGATGTCCATAGCTCTCCAGCATGGTCGGGTGCGATCGGCGGTATCGTCTTCCGAGACTACCGATTCCTATGAAGGCGACATGACGCACCTCAACGATCTCTTCCCCGACGGGCCCCGCGCCGGCGACGCAGGGAGTGTGGTGCTGGACGACCACCACACTGCGCGCCGCTTGCGGGAGATGATCGGCGAGCCGCGGCAGAGTCGGGCATCGGCGACGTCCGATGCGGATGCTCGTGCGCTCGCCGACATGGTTCAGGCCGCCGCCCGCACCGCCGTTCC
>NZ_JBLVOH010000225.1:0-610 GCF_053543675.1 Microbacterium umsixpiens | reverse complement strand
CGGTGCGGGTTCTGGGGAGTCCTCCCGTTCGAAGAAGCGGCCGAGGCGCTCGGTCGACGCCGTGACGCTGTCGGCTGCCTCGCTCGCCGTCGTGGCGCTGGTCGTCGCCGGCACCGTCGGCGGCATCCAGATGGCGACGGCCAGCCCGGCCGCGAGTGCCGTGGAGTCGTTGGAGGCCGATGAGGCCGCCCTTCTGAATGCTCACCAGTCCCTGAAGACGGCTCAGGACCGGCTCATCGCCGACATCGACGCGCAGACGGCGGAGGTCGCCCCGCTGCGGAGCGCGCTCACCGGGACGAGCACCGCGCCGGATCCGGCCGGCGGAGCCGACGATGCGCCGATCGCGGTGACCGACGCCGCCGCGCTCGCCACGGCACTCGCGGCCGTCGATGCGTATGCCTCGGGGTTGGCGGCGATCACGGTTCCCGAGCTGCCCGCCGAGTATGCGCGTGCCGACATCGACGAGGACTCGCTCGTGGAGGTCGGCGGCGCGATCGACGGAGTGCAGGAGCGTCTGGTCGCGATGGACGACGCGACCGCCGAGGCCCGGGCTGTCCGCGAGAGGTTCGATGCGCTTCGGCCCACCGCCGACGTGGCGGTGGATGCCTAC
>NZ_JBLVOH010000224.1:4527-13364 GCF_053543675.1 Microbacterium umsixpiens | reverse complement strand
GCGCGTTGAGGTACACCGCACCCGCACCCTGACGGGCACCGAGCTGGTTGGCGTAGCTGAAGCTGTCTTCGAGGAGCTTCATCACGGGGATGATGCCCGAGGACTGGTTCTCGATCTGCTTGATCGGCGCACCCGACTCGCGGATGTTCGAGAGCAGGAGCGCCACGCCGCCGCCGCGCTTGGAGAGCTGCAGCGCGGAGTTGATGCCGCGGGCGATCGACTCCATGTTGTCCTCGATGCGCAGCAGGAAGCAGCTGACGAGCTCGCCGCGCTGTGCCTTGCCGGCATTGAGGAAGGTCGGGGTGGCCGGCTGGAAGCGACCGGAGATGATCTCCTCGACGAGGGCGACCGCGAGCTTCTCGTCACCGTCGGCGAGGCCGAGCGCGGTCATGACGACACGGTCCTCGAAGCGCTCGAGGTAGCGCTTGCCGTCGAAGGTCTTGAGCGTGTAGCTCGTGTAGTACTTGAACGCGCCGAGGAACGTCTCGAAGCGGAACTTCTTGCCGTAGGCGAGATCGTTGAGCTTCTGGATGAACTCCATCGAGTACTTCTCGATGACGGCACCCTCGTAGTACTCCTTCTCCACGAGGTAGTCCAGACGCTCCTTGAGCGAGTGGAAGAACACCGTGTTCTGGTTCACGTGCTGCAGGAAGTACTCCCGCGCCGCGCGCTTGTCGGCGTCGAACTGGATCTTCCCGTCCGCGTCGTACAGGTTGAGCATCGCGTTGAGGGCGTGATAGTCGAGACCCTCGTATGCAGGGTTCGCCTTGAATGCCACTGTCTCGGTCACTGAAGCTGCCACCGTCGTTCCAATCCGTCGCTCACGCGATCCACATCGTCTTGTGTGCCGAAGATCTCGAGCCGATACAAGTGCGGCACGTGGCACTTGCGGCTGATGATGTCACCGGCGAGGCAGAATGCATCGCCGAAGTTGGTGTTGCCCGCGGAGATCACTCCGCGGATGTGGCGCCGGTTGCGCTCGTCGTTGAGAAACCGGATCACCTGTTTGGGGACGGCGCCCTTCTCGACGCCGCGCCCCGCGCCCCCGCCATAGGTGGGGGTGACCAGCACGAACGGCTCGTCGATGACGAGATCTTCTTCGTGCCGGTGGAGGGGGATGCGTCGGGACGGGAGTCCGAGTTTCTCGATGAAGCGCGCAGTGTTACCCGACACGCTCGAGAAGTAGATCAGGAGCGGCGCTGCGGTCGCGACGGCGCTCATGGGTCGTCACGCCAGACGGGAGGCGAGCTCGTCGATCTTGTCGGGACGGAAGCCCGACCAGTGACCCTCGTCGGTGACGACGACGGGTGCCTGCAGGTAGCCGAGCGCCTTGACCTGCTCGAGCGCCGTCGGGTCCTCGGAAAGGTCGAGGATCTCGTACTCGATGCCCTTGGCATCGAGGGCGCGGTAGGTGGCGTTGCACTGAACGCAGGAAGGCTTTGTGTAGACCGTGATCGACATCTTTTCGTAACCCCTCAAATCTCTGGCCTGCTTCTCATCAGGCTGTTTCCCGGTAGACCCCCTGCCGGGACTTCAATACTACATATGGGGACCGACATTGGGGGCGACCACAAGGGGTAGTAGTTACATCCGTGTAGTTATCCACCGTTCTCTACAGATACAACACAGGTTCTCCACCGTTTCTTCCACAGGCTGAGGCCCCTTCGCGAGGCTCGCGAACCGCGAGAAATCGCGGCTGGGAAGCCCCTGTGAACGATCCATCCACAGGGGGCACGCTACGCCGCCCCTCAGACATTTCGTTTCCTGTGGAATCGGACTTTCGGCGTGTCGCGGGCGTGTCGCCGCACGACCTCTTCCACGACCACACTCGAGGCCCGGTACCGTTGTCTGGTGGCGGGATATCGGGACCTTCTTCGCACGCCCGGAGTGGCGCGCATGATCGCGGCTCAGCTGACCGCGCGCTTCCCCAACGGCATGATGTCCCTCGCGATCCTGCTGCACGTCGAGCAGCAGACCGGGTCGTACGGGTCCGCCGGCCTCGTCCTCGCCGCGACCAGCGTGGGGCAGGCCGTCGCCGGCCCGATCACGAGTCGGTGGATGGGCGTCTGGGGCATGCGACGGGTGATCACCCTCACCCTCTCGGTCTGCGTCGTCACCGTGCTCGGGCTCGCCCTGCTGCCGCTCGACGTGCCGGGCTACATGCTGCTCGGGATGGTCGCGGGGCTCTCGACCCCGCCCGTGCAGGCCGCTGCACGCACGATCTACCCGAAGCTCGTGAACTCCTCGAACCTCACGCCGCTGTTCTCCCTCGACGCCTCGCTGCAGGAGATCATCTGGGTGCTGGCGCCGGTCGTCATCACCCTGGTCTCCACCCAGATCGGGACGGCGGAGGGCCTGCTGCTGGTGGCGATCATCCTCGTCGGCGGCGGCGCCTGGTTCATCCTCTCCCCCGAGGTCGGTCGGGTGCGCATCCCGCGCAGCCGCAATGCGCTTGGCAAGGTCGTCCTCAAACCTCCCGTGCTGCTGGCGACCGTCATCGGCTTCCTGCTGATCGGCGCCTGCTCGGCGGTCGAGGTGGGCGTCGTCGCGACCTTCGAGCACGGCAGTCTCGCGGCCGGACTCGTGCTCGCCGTGTTCTCGGCGGGGAGCCTGGCGGGCGGCCTGGCGTTCGGCCACATCCCGATCGGGCCGTGGGCCATGGCGCGCCGCCTGCTGATCGTCACGATCGGCCTGGGCCTCACGATGGTCATGCTCAACGTGTTCTGGCTGGGCGGCACCCTGATCCTCGCCGGCATCGGCATCGCTCCCGCCCTCGCCGTGCTCTTCGCCATCACCTCGGCCAGCGTGAAGTTCAGCGAGACCGCTGAAGCCTTCGGCTGGGCGGGCACCGGGCAGCTGATCGGCGCGGCAGCCGGATCCGCCGTCGCCGGGTTCCTCGTCGATGCGAGCGACTGGCGCGGCGCCTACCTGGCCGCCACGATCTTCGCCGCGGTCGGCCTGCTCGTCTCCATCGTCTTCGTCCGTTCCTTCCCCGACCTGCGTCATCGCGACGCGAGCCCGTATCCCGACACCGAACCCCTGGCGGTCACCCCCTCATGAGCTCCACCTCCTCCCCCGTCTCCGCACCCGAGATCGTCTGCGTCGGCGAGACCATGGCGCTGATCACACCGACCGATGCCGCACTCGCGACAGCCGGTCACGCGACGATCGGCATCGCCGGGGCGGAGTCGAACGTGTCGGCCGGGGTCGCCGCGACCGGGCACCGCGTGGCGTGGGCATCCCGCCTCGGCGCCGATCCGCTCGGCGACCGCATCGCGTCGGAGCTCGAGCGTCGCGGCGTCGAGCTGTGGGTCGAGCGCGACGACACCACCCCGACCGGCGTGATGTTCAAGGATCCGGGCGTCGAGTCCTCCTCCGTCTACTACTACCGCCGAGGCTCCGCGGCCTCTCGCATGGAGGCGGGGTTCCTGACGCCGGAGCGGCTCGACGGCGTGCGCATCGTGCACACCACCGGGATCACGCCTGCGCTCTCCGCATCCTGCCGCGAGATGGTGGACCGGCTCTTCGCCGATGCGCGCACAGCCGGTGCGCTGGTGTCCTTCGACGTGAACGACCGCCGCCCGCTGTGGAGCCGGGAGAACGCGGCCGAGACCCTCGCCCGCCTGGCCGACGCCGCCGACATCACCTTCGTCGGACGCGACGAGGCCGAACGCATCTGGGGCACCGCGACGGCGGCCGAGATCCGGGCCTTCCTGCCGAACTGCGCGCTGCTGATCGTCAAGGACGGCGACATCGGCGCGACCGCGTACGACGGCGACGCCGAGCCCGTGTTCGTCCCCGCTCCGGTGGTCGACGTGGTCGAGCCGGTCGGCGCGGGCGATGCTTTCGCCTCCGGCTTCCTGGCGGCGACCCTCGACGGCGCCGACCTCGCCGCACGCCTCTCCGCGGGTCACGCCGCCGCCGAGAGAGTGCTGCTGATCGCGGCCGACCTGCCGGCTCTGCCGCCGCTCGACTGACACTCCCCCGGCCAGTACGCGCAGGGACCGTCGCCTCTCCCGGTCGTAGGCTGGTGCCATGCCTGCACCGCTCACGCTGCCCCGCCTCTCGTGGGGCACTCCGTCGGCCTCTCGGCGGGCCCTGCTGGTCCACGGTCTCGGCTCATCGGGCGCACTCATGTGGCGCCTGGGCGACGCTCTCGCAGAGGCAGGTTGGCATGCGACGGCCGTTGACCTCCGCGGCCACGGCGACGCCCCGCGCTCCCTCGACTACTCCGTCGCCGCCTACGGTGCCGACCTCGCCGCCACCCATCCGACGGACGGCGGAGCGTGGGACGCGGTCATCGGACACTCCCTCGGCGGCGCGGCGAGCACGGTCGCGGCGGCATCCTCCCCCGAATGGACGCGACGCCTCGTGCTCATCGATCCCGCGATCCATGTCGACGGACGCGACGCGGCCATCGTCCGCCGGAGCCAGGAGCGCGCCTTCGCCGACACCCGGCTCGAGGTCGTGCAGCAGGAGCACCCGCACTGGCATCCGCAGGACCAGGAGCTCAAAGTCGACGCCGTCCTGCGCGCCAGCGCCTGGGCGGTGGAGCAGACCAGCGTCCAGAACCAGCCGTGGGATGTGCGTGCCGACGCCGCGCGCCTCACCGTGCCGACACACGTGATCGGTGCGGATCCCGCGGTCTACAGCATCTTCACCGGCGACCTCGCCGCGGAAGTCCTCGCCGCGAATCCGCTGATCACCCTGTCCGTCGTCGAGGGTGCAGGACATTCGCTGCACCGTGATCGCCCGGACGAATCCGTCCGTCAGCTTCTGGAGGCACTCGCATGAGCACGTTCGATCCCACGGCCTTCCTGCCCGACGACCTTCTCGAACGGATCAGGGAGCGCGCGCCGATCCACGACCGCGAGAACACCTTCCCCCGGCAGGACCTCGACGAGCTGCGCGCCGCCGGCTACCTGTCGATCCTCGTGCCGACTGAGCGCGGCGGGGCGGGCCTCGGTCTCGCCGAGGCCGCGCTCCTCCAGCAGCGACTGGCGGGTGCCGCTCCGGCGACGGCGCTGGCCATCAACATGCACCTGGTGTGGACCGGGGTGGCGAAGGTGTTCTCCGACCGCGGCGTTCCGGGCCTCGAGTTCGTGCAGGACGGTGCCGTCGCCCGCGAGGTCTTCGCCTTCGGCATCAGCGAGGGCGGCAACGACCTGGTCCTGTTCGGCAGCGACACCGCCGCCGTGCCCGACGGGGACGGCGGCTACGCCTTCACCGGCACGAAGATCTTCACGTCTCTCGCCCCGGTGTGGACGCGGCTCGGCCTGCACGGCCTCGACACCACGAGCCCCGACGCGCCGAAGCTGGTGTTCGCGTTCGTGGAGCGGACGGATGCCGTCACCACCTCCGATGACTGGGACACCCTGGGCATGCGCGGAACGCAGAGCCGCACCACGCGGCTGAACGGTGCAGTGGCGGATGCCGCGCACGTGGTGCGCCGCATCGATCCCGGTCCCAGCCCCGACCCGATCGTGTTCGGCATCTTCTCGGTGTTCGAGATCCTCCTGGCCTCGGTGTACACCGGCATCGCCCGGCGCGCACTCGAGCTGGCGATCGCCACCGCGCAGAAGCGGCACTCGAAGAAGACCGGGCTGGCCTACAGCCAGGACCCCGACATCCGCTGGCGCATCGCCGACATGGGGCTCGCGTACGACGCGCTGCCTCCGCAGATCGCGGCGCTCGCCCGCGACGTCGACGATCGTGTCGACAACGGGGCGCGCTGGTTCCCGCTGCTCTCGGGCGTCAAGCACCGCGCGATCACGATGGCCAAGCACGTCGTCGACGAGGCGATGCTCGTGGCGGGCGGTGGCTCCTACTTCTCGGCGAACGAGCTGTCCCGGCTGTATCGCGACGTGCTGGCGGGTGCCTTCCACCCCTCCGACCCCGAATCCGCGCATTCCACCGCGGCGAGCGCACTGCTGGGTCCGATCGAGTCCTGAGCGCATTCCCGCCGGTTCCGTCGATGAAGCACGTCGCGACCGCGGAATCGGTTGCCTGACGCGGTGACGAGTGCGAAGATCGCACCATGGGTCCGGTGAAGAAGAATCCCACACTCGACGCGATCTCCAAGACGATCATCGAGCTGCTCCAGGAAGACGGACGCCGCTCGTATTCCGACATCGGTCGCGTGGTCGGCCTGAGCGAGGCCGCCGTACGGCAGCGCGTGCAGCGGCTGACGGAGTCCGGGGTGATGCAGATCGTCGCGGTCACCGATCCGATGCAGCTCGGCTTTCCCCGGCAGGCGATGATCGGCATCTGCGTGTCGGGAGATACACGACACGTCGCCGAGGCCGTGGCGGCGATCGATGCCGTCGACTACGTCGTCATCACGGTCGGCTCCTTCGACGTCCTCGCAGAGGTGGTCTGTGAGGACGACGACGACCTGCTGTCTCTGATCAACGACGTCATCCGCCCGATCGACGGCGTCCTCTCCACCGAGACCTTCATCTACGCGAAGCTGCAGAAGCAGCTCTACAACTGGGGGACCAGATGAACACCGCACGCACCATCCCGTCGGAGTCCGCGCTGCAGACGATGGCGAAGGACCATCTCTGGATGCACTTCGCCCGGCAGTCCACGATGGCCGCGTCCGGTGTCCCGATCATCGTCAAAGGCGACGGCCATCGGATCTGGGACGCGAAGGGCAAGGAGTACTTCGACGGCCTCGCCGGCCTGTTCGTGGTGAACGCCGGGCACGGTCGGCGACGGCTGGCCGAGGCGGCCGCCGCGCAGGCATCCGAGCTGGCGTTCTTCCCGCTGTGGTCGTATGCGCATCCGGCGGCGATCGAGCTGGCCGACCGTCTCGCGGACGAGGCTCCGGGCGACCTCAACCGAGTCTTCTTCTCCACGGGCGGCGGCGAGGCCGTCGAGACCGCGTTCAAGCTCGCGAAGCACTACTGGAAGCTGCAGGGGAAGCCCACCAAGCACAAGGTGATCTCCCGGGCGGTCGCGTACCACGGCACCCCGCAGGGAGCGCTGGCGATCACCGGCATCCCGGCGATGAAGTCGATGTTCGAGCCGGTCACCCCTGGCGGCTTCCGCGTGCCGAACACCAACTTCTACCGCGCGGCCGAGATGGGCGCGCCCGCCGACGACCTCGAGGCCTTCGGACGCTGGGCGGCAGACCGCATCGAGGAGATGATCCTGTTCGAGGGTGCCGACACGGTCGCCGCGGTGTTCCTCGAGCCGGTGCAGAACTCCGGCGGCTGCTTCCCGCCGCCTCCCGGCTACTTTGCACGCGTCCGCGAGATCTGCGACCGCCATGACGTGCTCCTCGTGTCGGACGAGGTCATCTGCGCCTTCGGGCGCCTCGGCCACACGTTCGCCTGCACGGGCCTCCGCTACGTGCCCGACATGATCACGTGCGCCAAGGGCATGACGAGCGGATACTCCCCCATCGGTGCGACGATCGTCAGCGACCGCATCTACGAGCCGTTCTCGAAGGGAGACGTCTCGTTCCCGCACGGTTACACGTTCGGCGGTCACCCCGTCTCCGCAGCAGTCGCACTGGAGAACCTCGACATCTTCGACGAGGAGGGACTCAACGCGAATGTCCGCGAGAACTCTCCGCTCTTCCGCGCCGAGCTCGAGAAGCTGCTCGACCTGCCCATGGTCGGTGACGTGCGCGGGGACGGGTACTTCTTCGGCATCGAGCTCGTGAAGGACAAGGCCACCAAGGAGACCTTCGACGGCGCCGAGTCCGAGCGGCTGCTGCGTGGGTTCCTCTCCCCCGCGCTGTTCGAGGCGGGACTGTACTGTCGCGCCGACGATCGCGGCGACCCCGTCATCCAGCTCGCGCCACCGCTCACCGTCGGGCCGGCCGAGTTCCGCGAGATCGAGCAGATCCTCCGTGACGTGCTGACGCGCGCGCAGTCGGTGCTCTAAGGCGTCGAATCCGTCGCAGGTGGGCGGACGAGAACCGGCTACTTGGAGTCGAAGTCGAAGGCTTTGAGCAGCTCGACCACGGCCTTGTCGCGTTCGTCTCCACCCGCATCGAACATGTGGGTGACGTGCGTGCGGAGGTGGTTCTCGAGCAGCAGCCGGTTCAGCGACTCGAGGGAACGCTGGATCGCACGCGACTGCGTGATGATGTCCATGCAGTACTCCTCGTTCTCGATCATCCGCGCGACGCCGCGCATCTGCCCCTCGAGGATGCTGGTGCGGTGCAGGGCGCGCTTCTTGATGTCTTCGATCACGTCTCGAGGCTACCGCCCGTGAAAGGATGACGTCATGCCGCGAACACCGATGACGCAGCTCTCGCCCGCTGACCAGGAACGCCTGCGCGCGCTCCGCCGGATGAAGGCCGTCGCCCTCGGAGCGCTGGTGTTCATGGCAGTGGTCTTCGTGTTCGCCTTCGCCTTCCAGCAGCGGTTCGACTGGCTCGCCTATGTCCGTGCCGCGGCAGAGGGCGGCATGGTGGGCGCGCTCGCGGACTGGTTCGCCGTGACCGCGCTGTTCCGCCGCCCGCTGGGACTGCCGATCCCGCACACCGCGATCATCCCGAGCCGCAAGGACGAGATCGGCCGGAGCCTCGGCGAGTTCGTCGAGACGAACTTCCTGGCGGGCGATGTCGTGCGCACCAAGCTGTCGAGCACGCGGATCGCCCTCCGTGCCGGCGAATGGCTGCGCGAGGCTCCGCACGCCGAGCGTGTCGGCGCCGAGGGGGCGACCATCGCGACAGCGGTGCTCAACGCGCTGAGCGACGACGACGTGCGCGACCTCATCACCGACCTCGCGCGCGAGCACCTCGTCGCTCCGGAGTGGGGCCCTCCCGCGGGCGCGTGGCTCGAGAAGATCGTCGAGGCCGACGCACATCACGGCGCCGT
>NZ_JBLVOH010000224.1:638-4490 GCF_053543675.1 Microbacterium umsixpiens | reverse complement strand
GTTGGCTCGAGGCCAACGCCGAGTCCTTCTCGGGCCTCGTCTCGCGGCGCCTTCCCGGCTGGGTCCCGAAGCTCGCGCATCGCTTCGTCGACGACACCGTCTACAACGAGGCGATCAAGTTCGTCCACGCCGTGCAGGCCGACCCGCGGCACCCGGCCCGCATCGCCGTCGACGGCTACCTCGGCCGCCTCGCCGACAACCTGCAGAACGACCCCGCCACCCGCGCCAAGCTCGAGAACGCGAAGGCGTCGCTGTTCGACAGCCCTCGGGTCGGTGCCCTGGCCGCCGAGGCGTGGAACACCGCGAAGAACGGGTTGCTCGCCGCTCTCGCCGACCCCGAGAGCGGTCTGCGCCGACGAGCGGTGCAAGCGCTGCAGGAGGTCGGCGAACGCCTGACGACGGATGCCGCGCTGCAGAACCGCGTGGACACCTGGGTGTCCGATGCCGCCGTCTTCCTCGTCGACCGCTACCGCCACGACATCGCGTCGATCATCACCGACACCGTCGAGCGCTGGGACCCGGCCGAGACCACGGAGAAGATCGAGCTCATGGTCGGACGCGACCTGCAGTACATCCGCCTGAACGGCACGTTCGTCGGCGCCCTCGCCGGCCTCGCCATCTTCACGATCGCCCACGCCCTGATCCCCGGAGTCTGATATGGCACCCGCATCCCGACAGCTGAGTCACGACCCGCTCTGGCGGCGCGCCGGATCCTGGCCCGCCTTCAGCGGTGCAGCCGATGCCGTGCTGCTCGGCGTACCGACCTGGCGCACGTCGCTTTCACCGACAGGTGCGCACGCGACACCGACCGCGATCCGCGAAGCCCTCCCCCGATACGGAACCGCCCTGATGGGCCCGCCCGTGGTCGAACTCGATGACGTTCTGCGCATCGCCGACGCCGGCGACGTGACCGATCCCGACGGATCCGCCGGTGAGGCGAGGGTCATCTCCCGCGTGCGAAAGCTCACCGGTGCCACAGAACTCGTGATCGCACTCGGCGGCGACAACTCGCTCACCTATCCGGTGGCCCTCGGCGCCGAGGCGACAGGGCTGATCACCTTCGACGCGCACTTCGACCTTCGTGACGGGATCTCCAACGGCACGCCGGTGCGCCGCCTCGTCGAAGACGTGCCTGCTGTGTCGTCGCTCGGCACCGCGCGCATCGATCCGTCCAGGATCGTGCAGATCGGCATCGCCGACTTCGCGAACTCCGCCGCCTACGCGCAGCGTGCCGCTGAGTGGGGCATCCGGGTGATCACCCTCGACGAGCTGCGCCGTCGCGGCGTCGACGACGTGGTCGCGGAGGCCCTGGAGATCGCGGGCGCCGGTGAGGACTCCCGCGTGCACCTCGACATCGACGTGGACGTGTGCGACCGCTCGGTCGCACCGGGTTGCCCCGCGAGTGTGCCGGGCGGGCTCCAGGCATGGGAGCTGCGCGCGCTGACCCGTGCCGTGGCCGCGGATCCCCGCGTCGTGAGCGCCGACATCGCCGAGGTCGACGCGACGGCCGATGCCGAGGATGCCCGCACGGTCCGGCTCGCGGCGCTGTGCGTGCTCGAACTGCTCGCCGGTCTCGCCGCCCGTCGGTGACTCACACGACGGCGACGACTCACACGACGGTCGCGCCGTCCTTCCACACCTGACGCACCAGGGGCACGCCTGGGCGGTACGCGAGATGCACGCGGGTGGGGGCATCGAGCAGCATGAGGTCGGCGCGGGCACCGGGGGCGATGATCCCGACGTCGTCGCGCCGCAGCGCACGGGCGCCGCCTGCGGTCGCCGCCCAGACGGCTTCGGCCGGGGTCAGGCCCATGTCGCGCACAGCGATCGCGATGCAGAACGGCATCGACGAGGTGAAGCTCGATCCCGGATTCGTGTCGCACGCGAGGGCCACGGTGACGCCCGCATCGACCAGGCGTCGCGCGTCGGGGTAGGGCTGTCTGGTCGAGAACTCGACTCCCGGAAGCAGCGTGAGGACGGTGGAGCTCTGGGCGAGCGCGTCGATGTCGGCGTCCGTCAGGTAAGTGCCGTGGTCGATGGACGCTGCGCCCAGATCGACCGCGAGGCGCACGCCGTCGCCCGGTCCGAGCTGGCTCGCATGGACGCGGGGCGCGAGTCCGCGCGCGATCCCCGCCTCGAGCACTCGCCGTGATTGCGTCACCGTGAACGCACCGGTCTCGCAGAACACGTCGATCCATTTCGCGTACGGTGCGCAGGCGTCGAGCATGGGGCCCGTGACCAGGTCGACGTATTCGTCGGGGCGGTCGGCGTACTCCACCGGAACGACGTGCGCTCCGAGGAAGGTCACCTCCGGCGTGACCTCTGCGGCGAGCCGCACGAGGCGTTCCTCGTCGGCGACGCTGAGCCCATAGCCGCTCTTGACCTCGACGGTGGTCGTCCCCTGCGCGAGCATCTCGGCGAGGAAGCCGCGGAGTCGCGCGCGCAGCTCCTCGTCGCTCGCGGCTCGAGTGGCGGCAACGGTGGAGCGGATGCCGCCGGCGGCGTACTTCTGCCCCGCCATGCGCGCCTCGAACTCCGCCGCGCGGTCGCCGGCGAAGACGAGGTGGCTGTGGCTGTCGACGAATCCGGGGATCACGGCCCGGCCGCCGGCATCCACCGTCTCGTCGGACTCCGGCGCGTCCGCGGCCGCGCCGACCCAGGCGATCCGGTCGCCCTCGATCACGACCGCCGCATCGCTCAGGGTTCCGCACGGGGCGCCATCGGCGGCGATATTGGTGGTGAGTTCTGCGATGTTGGTCAGCAGCGTGCGCATCGCCGTTCCTCCCGTTCGAGATCCTTCGAGTGTGTCAGAGCATCGGGATGTTCAGGCCGCGCTCGCGCGCGACCTCGCGGGCGCGCTCATACCCGGCATCCACGTGGCGCATCACACCGGTGCCCGGGTCGTTGGTGAGCACCCGTTCGAGCTTCTCCGCGGCGAGGGCCGAGCCGTCGGCGACGGTCACCTGACCCGCGTGGATCGAGCGGCCGATGCCGACACCGCCTCCATGATGCAGCGATACCCAGGAGGCACCGGATGCCGTGTTCAGCAGCGCGTTCAGCAGGGGCCAGTCGGCGATGGCATCGGAGCCGTCCTTCATGGCCTCGGTCTCGCGGTACGGCGAGGCGACCGAGCCCGAGTCCAGGTGGTCCCGTCCGATCACGATCGGCGCCGAGAGTTCGCCCGACGCGACCATCTCGTTGAACTTGAGCCCCGCGAGGTGCCGCTCCTTGTAGCCGAGCCAGCAGATGCGTGCGGGAAGGCCCTCGAAGTGCACTTTCTCCGCGGCCTTATCCAGCCAGCGGTGCAGGGCCGCGTCCTCGGGGAAGAGTTCGGCGATGGCGCGATCGGTCTTGTAGATGTCCTCGGGGTCTCCGGAGAGAGCCGCCCAGCGGAACGGGCCGCGCCCCTCTTCGAACTGCGGACGGATGTAGGCGGGCACGAATCCGGGGAAGGCGAAGGCCCGGTCGTAGCCACCGAGCTGCGCCTCGGCTCTGATCGAGTTGCCGTAGTCGAACACGGCAGCTCCCGCGTCCTGGAACGCGACCATCGCCTCGACATGTGCCGCCATGGATTCGCGCGACCGGCGAGTGAACTCCTCGGCGTCGCGCTCGGCTTCGGCCTTCCACTCCTCGACGCCGATCCCGATCGGGAGGTACGCGAGCGGATCGTGCGCGCTGGTCTGATCGGTCACGATGTCGATCGGCACGCCACGGCGCCGCAGTTCGGGGAAGACCTCGGCCGCGTTTCCGACGACACCGACCGAGAGCGCCTCACCGGCCGCCTTGGCGGCGATGACCCGTGCGACAGCCGCGTCGAGGTCGGTCGTGTACTCGTCGAGATAGCCGTGGTCC
>NZ_JBLVOH010000224.1:0-618 GCF_053543675.1 Microbacterium umsixpiens | reverse complement strand
CCGTGGTCCACCCGCCGAGCGAGACGCGACTCGTCGACGTCGACGATCAGCACCGCGCCGTCGTTCATGGTGACCGCCAGGGGCTGGGCCCCGCCCATGCCACCGGCACCGCCGGTGAGGGTGAGGGTGCCTCGCAGGGAATCCCGACCGAGGGAGCGTGCCACTGCGGCGAACGTCTCGTAGGTCCCCTGCAGAATGCCCTGCGTACCGATGTAGATCCAGGAGCCGGCGGTCATCTGCCCGTACATGATGAGGCCGAGTTCCTCGAGACGGCGGAACTCCGGCCAGTTCGCCCAGTCCCCCACCAGGTTCGAGTTGGCGATGAGCACGCGCGGCGCCCACTCGTGGGTGCGGAAGACACCGACCGGCTTGCCCGACTGCACGAGCAGCGTCTCGTCGGGTTCGAGCTCGTCGAGAGTGCGCACGATCGCGTCGTACGCCTCCCAGCTGCGGGCGGCCTTGCCCGTCCCGCCGTACACGACGAGGTCCTCGGGGTGCTCGGCCACTTCGGGGTCGAGGTTGTTCATCAGCATGCGCTTGGCGGCTTCAGCGCCCCAGCTCTTCGCGGTGCGTGTGTTTCCGCGCGCAGCGCGGACGGCACGCGGCCCAGCGGTCGTG
>NZ_JBLVOH010000223.1:970-2432 GCF_053543675.1 Microbacterium umsixpiens | reverse complement strand
CGGCGACGGCGAGCCACTCCACCGCTGCGAGCGGACCCCGCACCCCGGCCCGGGTTCCGGAGGCCAGCAGGAATGTCGCCCCTTCGGCGGTGCGCTCGACGCGATGTGCGATCCGGCCGGGGAACGCCAGCGCGATCACGAGCCCGACTCCGTCGAGGTCCGACCGGACACCCGGCGCGCCCCGGACCATGCGTTCGAGGCGGTTCGCATCGTCGCGCCATCGGCGGGCCTCCGGGCTCCGACCGCCGCGCAGCGCGATGAGGGCCTGCGCGATGTCGGCATCCGAGACGCGCAGCTCGCCGCTCACCAGCGCGACGACCTCGGCCGCGAGTCGGCTTCCGACGCCCGGGCTGCCGTCGCGAAGCGCTCGGGCGAGACGAGGATCGGTCGGGATCCGTGCGAGGACGCGGCCCTCCGCGGTGGCGCGACCGTCGTCATCGATCGCGCCGAGCCCCCGAAGCACCGCGATCGCATCGGCCAGGTTCTCGGCCGGCAGCGGGTCGATCATCCGCAGTCCGATGCCGCCCGGGGCACCCCAGCAGGCGAGAAGCAGCGCGGCGTCCGCGAGGTCGATCACCGCGATCTCGGGCACGGGACGGGCGGGCGCCGCCGCGTAGGTGCGTTCGTCGACGCAGCGGATGACCGTGCCGGGGCCCTGACGGGTGCCGCGCCCCGCGCGTTGCACGCACGATGAGCGCGATGCGGCGGTGGTGACGAGGCCCGTCATGCCGCGGCCGGCGTCGCGCTGCGGATGCCGCGACAGGCAGCTGTCCACGACGAGGCGCACCCCCGGCACGGTGAGCGAGGACTCCGCGAGCGATGTCGTGACGATGATGCGCGGACGGTCGGCCGGCGCGCGGCCGCGGATCACGGCATCCTGCTCGGCCGGCGGGATCTGGCCGTGCAGTTCCCGCACGTCGAAGGCATCGCTCGCAGCGCGGACGCGGCGGGCGATCTCCGACACCTCGCGGGCCCCTGGCGCGAAGACCAGCACGTCCGCCTTCGGGTCTTCGCGCACCAGGTCCCGGGCCCCGGCTGCCGTGACGGCCGCGATGTGGTCGAGGAATCCCCACGTGACTCCGCGCTCGTCGAGGCGTGGCACGGGGCTCGGAGCCCACTGCACGGTGAGGGGGAAGGCGGGGACATCGTGGTCGACGATCGGCGCGGGGGAGTCGTCCGTGCCGATGACGGCGGCGATGCGCGCCGCGTCGAGGGTGGCGGACATGGCGATCACCACCAGGTCATCCCGCAGCTCGCGCACCTCCGAGAGCAGCCCGATCAGGAGGTCGGTCTCGAGCGCGCGTTCGTGTACCTCGTCGAGGATCACGGCATCCACACCGTCGAGTCCCGGGTCATCGAGCATCCGTCGAAGCAGGACTCCGGCCGTGACGAACTCGACCTGCGTCTCGGGTCCTGCCGAGCGCTCGCCGCGGACGGTGAATCCCACGCGTGAACCGAGGGG
>NZ_JBLVOH010000223.1:663-950 GCF_053543675.1 Microbacterium umsixpiens | reverse complement strand
GCGACCCGTCGAGGTGGGCGAGGCGTCGGGCTGCGGCGCGGGCGGCGACGCGGCGGGGCTGGGTGACGATCACGCGACCGGTGCTCCGCGAGGCGAGGAGCGGGGGCACGAGGGTGGTCTTGCCCGTGCCGGGTGGGGCGGTGACGACCACCGATCCGCTCGCATCGAGTGCCGAGGACAGCTCGTCGAGCGCGGCCGCGAACGACAGCCCCGCGCCGATGGCGGCGAGGTCGAAGGCGGCGGACATCATCCGTCCAGTCTGCCCGGTCGCAGAGACGAAACAGCGG
>NZ_JBLVOH010000223.1:0-643 GCF_053543675.1 Microbacterium umsixpiens | reverse complement strand
CCCCTGTCGTGAAGGTGTGACTAGTCCGCTGCCGGAGCCGGCGGTGCGGGCGGCGGCGGGGTGGTCGGCGTCGAGACGCGCGGTGCGGGCGCGGCAGGCGTAGCTTCCGCGACACCGGCTCCGAAGCCGCGGCCGACGGCCTGACCCTGGATGATGCCGGCGAGGTCGAGCCCGGTGGCCGAGTGGACGCTCTCGAACACCGAGGCCAGGGCCTTGGCGTTGTCGGCACCGACGACGTCCGATGCGCCGTCCTGGCCCGAGCCGCCGATGATCGACACGTTGCCGATCGCCGCGTAACCCTTCGAGAACTCGGCCATGATCGACGGCAGCACCTCGAGCACGCGCTGCGAGAGGAAGGCGTCCTGGTTCGAGGCGATGGCCTTGGCCTCGGCCTCGAGAGCTGCGGCGCGCGCGTCACCCTCGGCGCGGATCGCCTCGGCTTCGGCAGCAGCCTGCAGGCGTCGGGCGTGAGCCTCGGCCTCGGCCTTCGAGCGCAGCGCGTCGGCCTCACCGGTGGCGCTCGCGACGGCAGCCGCGGCCTCACCGGCGGCGCGGGCCTTGTCGGCCTCTGCCTGCTGCTCGGCGATGCGGGTGCGAGCCTCGGCCTGCTTGACCTGCTCGATCGCGGCGGCCTCGGCCGCCC
>NZ_JBLVOH010000222.1:5416-7975 GCF_053543675.1 Microbacterium umsixpiens | reverse complement strand
CGAGGGCGCGACACCGAGGCGGCCGGCGAGCTCGGCGTTGGTCATGCGCCCGTCGGCCGTCATCAGCTGCACGATCCGCGCGTCGATCGCGTCGAGGGCGGGCGCCCGAACGGTGTTCGGCTCTGAGGCTCCTGAAGTCGTCTCCATACGAAGCATTATTCAGAATATTGCGTCATGTCGAATCATCTTCACCGATTCTGTTGTTCCGTCGATGTTTCTGCGATCCTGGTGCCGCACCGCATCAACCCAGGAGGATCAATGAAGATCGGCGTCCCCACCGAGGTCAAGAACAACGAGAACCGCGTGTCCCTCACGCCCGCCGGCGCCGACCGGCTGGTGCACGAGGGACATCGGGTGCTCGTGCAGTCCGGCGCGGGCCTCGGCTCGCGCATCACGGACGATGACTACCGCGCAGCCGGCGCCGAGATCGTGGCGACCGCCGCCGACGCCTGGGGCGACGCCGACCTCGTCATCAAGGTCAAGGAGCCGATCGCGCAGGAGTACGGGTTCCTGCGCGAGGACCTCACCCTCTTCACCTACCTGCACCTCGCCGCTGACCGCGCCCTGACCACGGCGCTCGTGGAGGCCGGGACCACCGCCGTGGCCTACGAGACCGTGCAGCTGCCCGACCGCAGCCTGCCGCTGCTCGTGCCGATGAGCGAGATCGCCGGGCGGCTCTCGGTCGTGATGGGCTCGTACTCGCTGCTGCGCTCCCAGGGCGGACGCGGCATGCTGCTCGGCGGCATCGCCGGCACTCCGCGCGCCAAGACCGTCGTGATCGGAGGCGGCGTCGCCGGAGAGCACGCCGCCGCGAACGCGCTCGGCCTCGGATCGAAGGTGACCGTGGTCGACGTCTCGCTGCCGCGTCTGCGCGAACTCGAGCACCGCTACGGCGGAGCGCTGGAGACCCGCGCCTCGAGTCGCTACGACATCGCCGAAGAGCTCAAGACAGCCGACCTCGTGATCGGCTCCGTACTCATCCCGGGAGCCGCGGCCCCCAAGCTCGTGACAGACGACATGGTCGCCGCCATGAAGCCCGGCTCCGTGCTCGTCGACATCGCGATCGACCAGGGCGGATGCTTCGAGGGCTCGCGCCCGACCACGCACGACGACCCCACGTTCGCCGCCCACGACTCGATCTATTACTGCGTCGCGAACATGCCTGGCGCGGTTCCCGAGACCGCGACCCGCGCACTGACGAACGCGACCCTCCCCTACGTCTCGGCGATCGCCGGCAAGGGCTGGGAGCGCGCGGCCTCCGAAGACTCGGCGCTGGCCGCGGGTCTGAACGTGCAGGGCGGACGCATCACGCTCCCGGCCGTCGCCCAGGCGCACGGGCTCGCCGCCCGCTGACCTTCCGAACCCGAAAGAACCTCGGATCTTGGCGATATCCCACACCGCTCCCACCGCATCGAGCCGAGTACGCTCGTAGTCGTGACCGAACGCGCTCCTCTCTCCCGCAAGCTGTCCGCCATCGCCGAGTCCGCGACCCTCAAGGTCGACGCCAAGGCCAAGGCCCTCAAGGCCGAAGGCAAGGACGTCATCTCGTACGCCGCCGGCGAGCCCGACTTCGCGACGCCGCAGTTCATCGTGGATGCCGCGGCCGAGGCGCTGGCCGACCCGGCGAGCTACCGGTACACGCCCGCTCCGGGTCTTCCGGCACTGCGCGAGGCGATCGCCGCGAAGACGCTGCGTGACTCCGGTCTCGAAGTCTCCCCGAGCCAGGTCATCGTCACCAACGGCGGCAAGCAGTCCGTCTACCAGGCCTTCCAGGCCGTGGTGAACCCGGGTGACGAGGTGCTTCTGCCCGCGCCGTACTGGACCACGTACCCCGAGGCCATCCGCCTCGCCGACGGCACTCCCGTCGAGGTGTTCGCCGGCGCCGGCCAGGAGTACAAGGTCACGGTCGCGCAGCTCGAGGCCGCTCGTACCGCCCGCACCACCGCGCTCGTGTTCGTGTCGCCCTCGAACCCGACCGGATCGGTCTACACGGCCGAGGAGACCAAGGCCATCGGCGAGTGGGCACTCGAGCACGGCATCTGGATCATCAGCGACGAGATCTACCAGAACCTCACCTACGAGGGCGTCAAGGCCACCTCGATCGTCGAGGCCGTGCCCGAGGTCGCCGGTCAGACGATCCTCGTCAACGGCGTCGCGAAGACCTACGCCATGACCGGCTGGCGCGTGGGCTGGATGGTGGGCCCGGCCGACGCCATCAAGGTCGCCGGCAACCTGCAGTCGCACCTCACCAGCAACGTGAACAACGTCGCCCAGAAGGCTGCCATCGCCGCCCTCAACGGACCGCAGGACGAGGCCGAACAGTTCCGCCAGGCATTCGACCGCCGTCGCCAGCTCATCGTGTCGGAGCTGTCGAAGATCGACGGCCTCGTGGTTCCGAACCCGCTCGGCGCGTTCTACGTGTACCCCGACGTGCAGGGTCTGCTCGGTCGCACCTGGGGCGGCGTGACGCCGACCACCTCGCTCGAGCTCGCCGACCTCATCCTCGACCAGGCCGAGGTCGCGGTCGTTCCCGGCGCGGCCTTCGGCCCCTCGGGCTAC
>NZ_JBLVOH010000222.1:699-5336 GCF_053543675.1 Microbacterium umsixpiens | reverse complement strand
CGGGAGGGGGCCTTCGGGTTTCGCGGCGTGATCAGTCCTCGGGCTGGAAGCCGATCAGCCAGCGGATGCCGTAGCGGTCGACGAGCGTGCCGTCGAAGTCTCCCCACGGGCGCTTCTGCAGGGCGTCGATCACTCGGCCGTCGGCCGCGAGCTTGTCGTACCAGCCGGTGAGGGTCAGCGCATCCGCCGTGCCGAGGAGTGAGAGGAACATGCCGCTCATCTGCACGGCGTCGTCGTCGGCTCCGGCATCGGCGCCGGCGAGCTCGACCGGCCCGCTCAGCTGGCCGTGCGCGACGGCATCGCCGGGTCCGTCACGCCGGCCCGCCGTGGCGTAGTCGAGCAGCTGCAGTTCACCGCCGAACACCGAGCGGTAGTGACGCAGCGCCTCTGCGGCGTTGCCGGGGAACAGCAGGTACGGGATCAGTCCGCTCATGCCGCGAGTGTAGCCGCGACCGACGACGCCCCACAGGACGATCGCCCTACAGGTCGACGCCGACCAGCACCGGCTCCGGCTGCAGCACGAGACCGAACTCGGCGTGGACCCGGCTCTGGATGAACCGCGCGAGCTCGGCGACCTCGCCCGCGGTCGCGCCGCCGCGGTTCGTGAGCGCCAGCGCATGCTTGGTCGAGACCGAAGCGCGCGAGCGCGGAAGCTTGAATCCCTTGCGGATGCCCGCCTGCTCGATCAGCCAGGCTGCGCTGACCTTCACGTCGGAGACGGTCGTCGGCTTCGACAGCGGCACCTGCCCGTCGTAGGACGCGAGCGGGATCACGGTCACGGCATCCAGATCGGGCGCCACCGGCCAGCGCGGGCACTCCGGCGGCAGTGCGCCTGCCACCGCGGCCGTCACGATCGCGTTCTGGAAGAACGAGCCGACGCCGTGGGTGTCGGGGTCGGCGTCGTCGAGCAGCATGCCCTTCGACGCGCGGGTCGAGAGGATGCGCTCGCGCACCCAGCTCAGCGGAACCGGTGTCTCATCGGTCAGCCCGAGCGCCCGACGCAGCTGCTCGCCGCGCACCACGCGCTCACCGGCGATCGCCAGGTCGACGGTGACGGAGAGGATCACGGCACGTCGCAGCGGCACGCTGCCGTGGTGGTGCTTGAGGACGGAGGTGCGGAAACCCAATCCGAGCTCGGCCGCGGGAACGGTCGAGACCACGCCGGTCGACTCGTCGATCAACTCGACCTCGACCAGCGTCTCCTGGATCTCCTGTCCGTATGCGCCGATGTTCTGTACGGGGGACGCGCCGACCGTGCCGGGGATCCCACTCATGGCCTCGAGGCCGGCGTAGCCGTGCGCGACCGCATAGGCGACCAGGTCGTCCCAGGAGTGCCCGGCCTGCGCGCGCAGACGGATGCGACCCGGGTGCGGCGACGGAATCTCTTCGATCCCCTCGGTGCGCACGCGGATGACGGTGCCTTCGAAGGGCTCGTCGCCGACGAAGAGGTTGGAACCGCCACCGAGGACGAACCACTCGTCACCGCGGGCCCAGGTGTCGCGCAGTGCCTCGATCAGACCGGCGGTCGTCGTCGCCTCCTGCATCCGCTCGGGCGCGGCGCCCGTGCGCAGCGTGGTCAGCTCGGCCAGGCGGACCGGCTCGATCTCCCGCATCAGAGCGTCCTCATCAGACGGCGACGCGCAGCTGCGCCTTGACGAGCACCGTGGTCTCGCCGAACGTGACCTTGAGGTCGATGCGCGCGACCTCTTCATCGACCGCGCCGACCGTGGCGACGACGGTGATGTCGGCACCATCGACCGGGTCGACGACGACCGGCTTGGTGAAGCGCACCCCGTAGTCGAGGATCTTCGCGGCCGGGTCGAGGGCGGCGACGACCACCGACGAGGCGATGCCCATCGTCAGCATGCCGTGCGCGAGTACGCCGGGAAGCCCGACGGATGCGGCGACATCGTCACGGTAGTGGATGGGGTTGAAATCTCCGGACGCTCCCGCGTAGCGCACGAGCGACTCGCGGGTGAGATGCACGGTGCGCTCGGCGACCACGTCTCCGACGGTGTAGCCCATCAGGCGGCCTTCCCTTCGTCCGTGCTCTCGGCGCCCACCAGCAGCACACTCGTCGCCGTGACGACATGGTCGCCCGCAGCGTCGGTGATCGCGGCCTCGCTGGTGATCATGGCGTTGCCGCCCATCATCCGGATGCCGGTGACGCGCAGCTGGGCGGTGAGCTCATCGCCCGCCACGATCGGTCGCGTGTAGGTGAAGCGCTGCTCGGCGTGGATCGTGCGGGCGAGCACGATGCCGGAGTCCTCCTGCGCCAGCAGCTGCTGGAGCGTGAGGTCCTGGATGACCATCGCGAAGGTCGGCGGCGCCACGACGTCGGAGAAGCCGGCCGCGCGGGCCGCTTCGACGTCGGTGTGCTGCGGAGCATCGGCGAAGACGGCGCGCGCGAACTCGCGCACCTTCTCGCGGCCGACGAGGTAGGGGGCCGTCGGCGGGAACTCCCGGCCGACCAGTTCTTGGTTCACTGCCACCCCTCGATCCTACCGAGGCCCGGCCGACGTTCAGCCGCGCTTGCGCCCGCGGACGGCCTTGATCGCCATCTGCACCGCGATCACGACGAGGTATGCCGCGAACAGCATGTTGCCCAGCGTCGGGTCGACGATCGTCGCCAGCCACGCTCCGAGCGCGGTCGTCGTACAGGCCGAGACGCCGATGATGGCCGCCGCGAGCAGGTCGACGTTGCGGTTGCGGAGGTTGCCGACCGTGCCGGAGATCGCCGTCGGGATCATCATCAGCAGCGAAGTGCCCTTGGCGACCAGGTCGCTCGTACCGAACGCCAGCATCAGCACCGGGACGACGATCACGCCGCCGCCGACGCCGATCAGCCCGGCGAGGATGCCCGTGCCGACGCCCACCCCGACGAGCGCGATGCCCGTCAGCCAGGAGAGTTCGAAGGCCGCATCACGCGAGGGGATCACCAGGAACAGGCTGACGATCACCACGACGAGGAACCCGACGAAGCCCCACCGCAGCGCCGTCTGCGAGATGCGCGGCAGCAGGCGAGTGCCGATCTGCGCACCCACCACGGCACCCGCCGCCAGGATGATGGCGGGGATCCAGGCCACCGACCCGGTCGTGGCGTAGGAGATGACGCCGACGCCGGCCGTCGGCACGATCGCCGCGAGCGAGGTGCCCGCCGCGAGCCGCTGGTCGAAGTGCAGCAGGAGTACCAGCAGCGGGACGATGACCGTGCCGCCGCCGACGCCGAAGAGTCCGGAGAGGAGACCGGCGAGAAGGCCGATCCCGATGAATGCTGCGTAGGCGCGAGGCCCTCGCGCGGGGGCCTGTACGTCACTCACCGGATCAGCCTACTCGCGGCCTCCTCCCCTCTCGAACCCACCGCCTCGGACTCAGACCTCCGAGTCGGCCTTGATCGGCACCGCGATCGACTCGGTCAGCGCCTGCTCGTACCGGCGCTGCCGACGCCGCAGCCACAGCCCGCCGACGATCAGCAGCGCGAGCACGGCGTAGGCGGCCGCCGCGAACGGCTGCAGGACCAGCGTGCTCAGATCCCCCTGGCTCAGCTGCAGCGCCTTGCGCAGCTGCTCCTCGGCCATCGGCCCCAGGATCATCCCGACCACCAGCGGCGCCACGGGGTAGCCGTACCGCCGCATGAAGTAGCCGAGGATGCCGACGACCAGCAGGATCACGATGTCGGTCGGCGAGCTGTGCAGCGCGTACGCCCCGAAGACCGCGAACAGCAGGATGCCCGCGTACAGGTACGGCCGCGGGATCTGCAGCAGCTTCACCCACATGCCCACGAGCGGCAGGTTGAGCACGATCAGGATGACGTTGCCGATGTACAGGCTCGCGATGAGAGCCCACACCAGGTTCGACTGGCTCTCGAACAGCAGCGGCCCCGGCTGGATGCCGTACGACTGGAACGCCGTGAGGATGATCGCGGCGGTCGCCGTCGTCGGAAGGCCCAGCGTGAGCAGCGGCACCAGCACACCGGCGGCGGCCGCGTTGTTCGCCGACTCGGGGCCTGCGACGCCCTCGATCGCGCCGCGTCCGAACTCGTCGCGGTGCTTCGACAGCTTGCGCTCAGTCGCGTACGACAGGAACGTGGCGACATCCGCGCCGCCGGCTGGGATGGTGCCGATCGGGAAGCCGATCGCGGTCCCCCGAAGCCACGGCTTCCACGAACGGCGCCAGTCAGCCTTGGTCATCCAGGAGCGCCATCCGCGGGTCACGGGGATCACATCGACACCGCCGTGTCGCAGCCGCGCGGCGATGTAGAACGTCTCCCCGACCGCGAACAGGCCGACCGCGACCAGGACGATGTCCACGCCGTCGGACAGCGCCGGGAGCCCGAGCGTGTACCGCTGCTGCCCGGAGAGCCAGTCGGTTCCCACGAGTCCGAGGAACAGGCCGACACCGAGCGAGAGCATGCCGCGCGAGATCGAGCTGCCGATCAGCGCGCCGACCGTGATGAACGCGATCACGATGAGCGCGACGTAGTCGGCGGGCCCGAGGTTCACCGCGAACTGCGCGAGCAGCGGCGCCAGCAGCGTCAGCCCGAGCGTCGCCAGTGTTCCCGCGATGAACGATCCGATGGCCGCGGTGGCGAGCGCCGCTGCGCCGCGCCCCATCCTGGCCATCCTGTTGCCCTCGAT
>NZ_JBLVOH010000222.1:0-679 GCF_053543675.1 Microbacterium umsixpiens | reverse complement strand
CCCCCGACTCCCCTGGGGTGTTGAGGAGGATGCTCGTCGTCGAGCCGCCGTACATGCCGCCGTAGTAGATGCCGGCGAAGGTGATGAGCGCCGCGGCGGGATCGAGCGTGTAGGTGAGGGGCAGCAGCAGCGCCACCGTCATCGCGGGGCCGATGCCCGGGAGCACTCCGACCGCGGTGCCGACGAAGACGCCGAGGAAGGCGAACGCGAGGTACTGCGGCTGCAGCGCGGTCGCGAATCCCTCCAGGAGCAGGGTCCAGCTGTCCATCAGAACATCCTTCCGAGCCAGCCGAGAGCAGGACCCCACGGCAGCGACAGACCGAGCAGACCGCCGAAGACGATCTGGATCACGAGGGCTACGACGATGCCGATGAGGAACGCCATCCACCACCGTTTGGCGGCGAGCGACCACGCGACTCCGCCGAACAGCAGGGCGGCTGCGGGCGCCCATCCCAGCGGCTCGATCAGGAGCAGGTGCGCGACGACGAGTCCCGCGAGCTTGGCGAGGGTGACCCAGTCGGTCGGGAGGCTCTGATCGACGTCTTCCGCGTCCTCCGCCCCGCCGCGTTCCCCCCGCAGCACGCCGATCAGGACGGCGACCGCGGAGGCGAGCAGGATCACCGAGACGAAGATCGGGAAGACCGTCGGCCCGGCCTTCATGCCGACCGGGACATGGATC
>NZ_JBLVOH010000221.1:705-7450 GCF_053543675.1 Microbacterium umsixpiens | reverse complement strand
GGGGGCGTCGACAGCTTCGCCCTCTACACACTGCTCACCACGATCCCCTCGCTGCTGACGTTCACCGACCTCGGCAGCGGGGCGGTCCTGGTCAACGCCGTCGCGACGAGCGACGACGTGCGCACCGACGAGAAGCTGAGGTACCAGCTCACCTCCGTCGGACGCGTGCTGCTCATGTTCGCGGCCAGCGCGATGGCGATCAACACCGTCCTCGTCCTCACCGGCGCTTGGGAGCTGGTCTTCGGAGAGGCCGGGGGACGCCCCGGCGCGTCGCTGGCGGCGTTCTACTGCGTGACGATCTTCTGCCTGGGGATCCCGCTCGGCGTCTGGGTGCGCATCATGCTCGGACAGCGTCGCAACCACGTCGTGATCCTGCTCCAAGGCTTGATCTCGCCGCTCACGATGGCCGGGGTGTGGCTGATCCTCACGTTCGGCGGGGAGAACCTCCATTCGTTCGTCGCGATCGCCTCGTTCGCTGCGTCCTTCCTCGTTTCCGTGCTGGGCCTCCTGATCACGGCGCGCACGACGTCACCGCTGATCCCGTCGGCCGTGCGGATGGTTCTGCGTCCGCGACGTTTTCCCGGCGTGCGCGTGATGGACGTCGGTTGGCCGATGCTCGCCCAGATGGTGACGTATCCCATCGCCGTGGGATCCCAGCGATACGTCATAGCTCAGCTCGGCGGACCGACCGATGTCGCCGAATACGGCGTGGCCGGACAGGTCTTCTTCGCGCTGAACGGGCTGGTGATGGCCGGTGGTCTGGCTCTGTGGCCGCATTTCGCTCGAATGCGGCACGACGGCGGTCTCCGGCGTGGCCCGTTCCTGCTCTCCGCCTTGTTCGCCGCCGCCATCGCTGCCGCGACAGTCATGGTCTGGCTGGTCGGACCGTGGCTCTTCGGATTCATCACGCAGGGCGAGTTGACGGTGCGTCCGAGCACCATCTTCGCCTTCGGCCTCATGATCATGATGACCGCGGCGGTGTACCCGCTGGGAATGTTCATCATGGACAAGCCCGGCATCCGCTTCCAGGTGATCCCCACCCTGAGCATGGCCGCTGTGGGAATCGGACTCTCCTTCGTCCTGACGCCCGTGCTCGGAATCGCCGGACCTCTGATCGGCGTCGCGTTCGCGTTGCTGGTGTGCCAGCTGATCCCGTTCTCGATCTACATCGTGCGGCACAAGACCCGGCTCACCGTCGGCAGCCAGGAATCGGTGCCGCAGCCGAGCGACGACGTCGCGTAGACGGGGGTCCGCGCGCTGCCGCAGCCGGTCAGGGCAGGACGTGTGCCGTGATGCTCGCGCGATACACGTCAGGCGCGTGGCGGCGGAGTGCCTCCGCGCGGCTGTCCGCGACGGTCGACACGATCTCGTTCCACCGCGCGTGGATGTCGGTCAGCGCGGCGGCGATCGATTCCGCATCGCCTGGGGTGACCAGTTGAGCGGTCGCGTAGCCGCCCGCTGCCTCTCGGAGCCCGCTGCTGTCACTCGCGATCACGGGGCGCAGAGCAAGGATGCCCTCGACCGCGGTGTTCCCGAACGGCTCGTCGACGCGGGACGGGACGACGAGCACATCCGCTTCGGCGAGGAACGGCCAGATCGTGGAGTGGAAGCCGGCGAAGTCGACGGAGACGCCCGCCGCTGCGGCCTGTTCGCGAAGGTCGCGCTCGAACCACTCGTATCCTTCGAAGACCGCACCGAGGAGCGTGACCTCGACCTCGCGACCCGTGGTGTGCAGCGCCGAGGCTGCCTCGATGACGAGGTCCGGACCCTTACGCGGAGACAGCCGACCGATGTAGAGCACACGGAGGGCCCGCTCGATGCGTGGACGGGGTGAGATCGGTTGCGGAGGCGAGGCGACGCCGTTGTAGACCACGTGTGAGCGGCGGGCGAGAGCGGGCAGCGCGGTGCGGATCGTGTCGAGACTGAACCGGCTGTTCACGATCGTGCGCTCAGAGGCCAGGTGGGGGGAGTAGAGGATGCCGTTCACCAGCTTGTTGCCCGACGCCTCGGCCTCGTGTACATGGCTCACCGAGCGGGTCCGCCGCAGCCGGGCGACCAGCGGCCACTGGGGGATGATGATCGTCGAGACGTACACGACGTCGGGGCGCAGCCGGCCGATCAGGCGCCAGGCTGCTCCGAGACCCCGGAAGGTGTCGCGGAAGAGGCGGGGCAGTCCGCGCGGGGTCAGCAGGACCTTGCGCAGAACGAGCATCGGGAGGATGACGACTTCGGCACCGGCCGCGCGCAGTTCCGGGACGAGAAGCCCCGAGCTCGGCAGTGCGACCACGACCCGTGCGCCCGCCGCGACGAGGCCGATCGCGCTCTCGAGCAACATGCGGTCCGAGCCGAACAGCTCGGCGCCGGGGTGTACGAGAAGGACCGTGCGCTGGTCTCCGTCGCCGCTCATCGCGTCGCCGGATCCGCTGGAGTGGGCGACCAATCGGTGGTGCGCCGACGTGCCTGTCGAGCTGAGGAGTGGATGCTCGATCCCTCCGCGAGCCTGCGCGCGAGCGCTTCGTATTCGTCCGCGACATCGTCCCAACGGAACCGGGTGCGCGCGATCTCCTGCACGGTCTTCCCGTGTGAGGCGGTCAGGTCCGGGGCGGCCTCCGCCGCGACGACCTGAGCTGCGACGTCGGCGGCGTCGGTGAAGAACCACCCGTTGCCGTCGAGCACTTCGCGGTTGAAGGGAACATCGAAGCCGATCACTGCCGTTCCGGCACCCATGGCGCGCAGGAGGGAAGGGTTCGTGCCACCCACCGAGTGGCCGTGCAGGTACGTCAGCGCATTCGCGTACAGGGCGTCGAGCAACTCCTGGTCGTATACGCCGCCGACGAGCCTGATCCGGTCGTCGCCGTCCGCCACGCGCTGGATCTCCTGGGTGTATCCGGCGCTGTACGGTGCCGACCCGACGACGACGAGCGGCAGCGTCGCGTCGCTGTCACGATAGCCTTCGACGATCTCCAGCACGTGGTTCTCGGGCTCGAACCTGGCAACGACCAGGTGATAGCCGCCCGGCGTGACTCCCATCTCGGCGACACCGCGTTCGGGTAGCTCTTCGAGGATCGGGGCGCCGTAGCGGATCATCTCCGTCGGGACGTCGAACTGATGGCGATAGTAGTCGGCGATCCCCGGCGCATCCGCGATCAGGGCGTCGGCGGTGCGGACGCCGAACTGCTCTGCCCAGCGATAGTAGGCCCTGCCGCGCGGACCCCATTTCGACCGCCTCCACTCGAGTCCGTCCATGTGCAGGGCGACGGGGGCGCGACGCAGGCGGAGGAGCGGGAGAAAGGGCGAGTTGGCGGCATTGAAAACGAAGGTCGCATCAGGACGGCGCCGAAAGACGAGGTGCAGCGCCGAGAGCCCGGTGTGGCTGAGCGTCTCGATCTGCTTCACGGGAACGGCAGGAAGGTGTACGACCCTCATGCCGAGGTACTCCTTCTCCCGTCGCTCCGATCCGCGGGTGTAGACGACGACGTCGTGACCGCGGTCCGCGAGACGGCGGCCGACTTCCTCGACCGCCGTCTCGAATCCGCCGTAAGCCGCGGGCACTCCTCGGGTCCCCACCATCGCGATGGTGAGGCGGTTCGAATTGCTCATCCGATCAGTATGCCCCGCTGGGCTGCACCATGACCTTGGCGGTGCGCCACATGATCTGCAGGTCGTTCATCACGGACCAGTTCTCGACATACCGCAGATCGAGTCGCACACTCTCGTCCCAGGAGAGATCGCTGCGTCCGGAGACCTGCCACAGACCGGTGATCCCGGGCTTGATGTAGAGGCGGCGGAAGACCGTGCCGTCGTATGCGGTGACCTCGCTCGGCAGCGGCGGGCGGGGCCCGACGACGCTCATGTCGCCCACGAGGACGTTCCAGAACTGCGGCAGTTCGTCGAGCGAGAGCTTGCGCAGCACTCGTCCCACACGGGTGACGCGCGGGTCGTCCTTCATCTTGAAGAGAAGGCCGGCGCCCTCGTTCTGTGCCTTGAGCGCGGCGAGCTGCTGCTCGGCGTCGGTCTTCATCGAGCGGAACTTGACCATCTTGAAGCGGCGTCCGTCACGGCCGACCCGCTCCTGGAAGAAGAAGACCGGTCCCGGCGAATCGAGCTTGATCAGCAGCGCCAGCACCGGGGCGAGCAGAGCGATCGGGATGAGCGCCACAGTCGCCACTGCGGCGTCCAGCGCGCGCTTGAGCAGGTGCTGGCCTCCTTCGTACCGCGGGATCTGCACCTGGATGAGGGGCAGTCCTTCGACGGGGGCGAAGGAGATGCGCGGACCGGCCACATCGGTGAGTCGGCTCGACAGCACGAGCTCGGCAGCGGTCCCCTCGAGCTGCCAGCTCAGCTGCTTCACGAACTCCGGCTCGCCTTCAGGGCGGCTCGCCACGATGATCGTGTCGGCACCGACCTCGGCGGCAACCGACGACACGGAGTTCACGTTCCCCAGAACCGGGAACCTCGTGTCGCCGACCTCGATGTCACGCGCGTTGCCGTCGAGCAGCGTCGCGCCCACCACCTGGTAACCGGAGGCGCCGATCGGGTGCAGCGTGCGCACCACGTACTCGACGTCGTCCCGGTTGCCCACGACGAGCGTCCGGGAGGCGAACCGCCCGTGCGAACGCTGCGTCTGCAGCCAGTGGCGCCACATCCACCGGGTCACGAGAAGAGTCAACACACCGATGGGCAGCCCCAGCAGCAGCATCGGTTGCATCGACTCCCATGCGAGCAGCACCGCCACGATGGCGATGATCCCGAAGGCGAGCCCGCTGGCGTGGACCACGCCTCGGTACTCGGTGGCACTCGCGCGGAACAGCGCGGCGTCCCGCGTGTGCAGCCCGCTCAGCATGAGGTACCACAGAGCGGCGAGCGGAACGGCGCCGCTCAGCACCTCGATCGCCGAGACACCGATGGACAGCTGGACTGCTGCCGCCAGACCGACGGCGAACAGGATGACGGCTGCATCCGTCAGCCGCAGCCGGATCCGGTAGCGACGTTCCCACTGTCGGCGCCTCTCCAAGGTCGCCGAAGTGCGCGGTGTGACCACCGTGCGCGTCACCGACTTGGTGGCTCGCGGAGCCGCGACCGGCACGAAGCCCGTACGAGCGATGCTCAGAGCATCCTCGACGGAAGTCATGCCGAGGCCCCTTGAGCCGTGAATGTACGCAGAATTCCCCAGTGCGTCATTTGATTCCCCAGATTTCCCCAGACCATGAACCCCACGTTCACGGCATTCGTCTGCGTCCCGACCCCTCGGGTCCTGCTGAAACTCTCTGTGATTCCCACATCACGGAGGGCGTTTTCACCGTCCCACACGGTGATCGCTGACAGCAGGCACTGCAGACTTTCTTACTGTAGCGGAACCTCCCTATGAATCGGAAGTATTTCTTACGAATGGATGAAACCGGCCTCCGAACGGGTGTCGGGCGAGCGCTATTCTGTGGCGGTGACCGCCGAATCCACCGCCTCGCGCTTCCGGCTCCGCACGATGTCGCCACGCGATCCCGCACAGCCGCATCGCACCGCGAGCACCCTCGAGCTGTTCTTCGATCTGGTGTTCGTCGTGGCGGTGAGCATCGCCTCCGCGCAGCTGCATCACTCGCTCGGTCACGGGGACTTCCTGCACGGCGTCACGTCTTACGCGATGGTGTTCTTCGCGATCTGGTGGGCGTGGATGAACTTCACGTGGTTCGCCACCTCGTTCGACACCGATGACTGGCTCTACCGTGTGACGACGTTCGTCCAGATGGGTGGAGTCCTCGTTCTCGCCGCCGGCATCCCGGGCGCGTTCGTCGAGGGGGACTTCACGGTTCCGGTGCTCGGCTACGTCGTGATGCGGGTCGCGATGGTCGCGCAGTGGCTGCGCGCCTCGCGCTCCGCCGGAACACTGCGTTCGGCGACGCGACGCTACGCGTTCGGCATCGCGGCGGTGCAGGTGCTGTGGATCCTCTTCCTTCTCATCCCGACCGGACCCCTGCAGTTGACCGCATTCGTGGTTATCGCTCTCATCGAGATCGGTGTCCCGGTGTTCGCCGAGTACCGCCGGCAGACTCCGTGGCATCCGCATCACATCACGGAGCGGTACGGGCTGTTCACGCTGATCGTCCTCGGCGAGAGCCTGCTCGCGTCGGCGAATGCCATCATCGATGCGCTCGACGAGGTCGAGTCCCTCGGCCCGCTGATCGCGATCGCGGTGCTCACCCTCGTGGTCACGGCGTCGCTCTGGTGGATCTACTTCTGGCCTCCTCATCACCGCGCGATCACGACCTTCCGCCGGTCGCTCCGCTACGGCTACACGCACTACTTCGTGTTCGCGGCTGCCGCGGCCTTCTCCGCGGGGATCGAAGTGGAGATCGACGTGCTGACGGGGGAGAGCCATCTGTCCAACCTGGCCGCTTCCTTCACGGTCACCATTCCGATCGCGATCTTCCTCATCGGCATCTGGTGGATCTCGATTCGAGAGAACGCGGACCGCGTCGTGAACACCGTCGTCCCTCTGGGGGCGGTCCTGGTGCTGCTCGACCCCGTGCTCCCGATCCCGGTGACGCTGACCGCCTTGATCCTCGTCGGCATCGTCGTGGTGCTCGTGGTCCGTCCGCCGGTGGTGCGGGAGCGCATAGACAAGGCATAGGCCGAGCAAAGGGCTCTGATCAGGTGCTCGGGGACCATGGTGACGCACCATCACCGGTCCGCCCGAGAGGAGCCAGATAATGAGCATTCCCGAACCCACCCAGACCCCCGACGGCCCCGC
>NZ_JBLVOH010000221.1:0-685 GCF_053543675.1 Microbacterium umsixpiens | reverse complement strand
GGGCCCGCATACGAGGGGCGACTGCTCGACCGCGTCGATGAAGAGGTCGTCGACCAGGGCGCCGCATTCGACATCCGCACGCTGATGAGCAGGCGGGGCGTCCTGGGGCTCGCCGGTCTCGGCCTGGGGGCCGTCGTGCTCGCGGCCTGCGCGCCGGCGGCCTCTGGCGGCGCGTCGAGCACCCCCGCACCGACTGCTTCCCCCGGCGGTGATGCGGGCTCGGCGAGCGTGACCGAGATCCCCGACGAGACGGCGGGGCCCTATCCGGGCGACGGGTCGAACGGCCCCGATGTGCTCGAGGACTCGGGCATCGTGCGGCAGGACATCAGCTCGTCGATCGACGGAGCGGCGACCGCCGACGGCGTGCCGCTCGTCTTCGAGCTGCAGATCCTCGATCTCGCGAACGGGGGCGTTCCCTTCGCCGGGGTTGCGGTCTACGCGTGGCACTGCACTGCTCAGGGCGAATACTCGATGTACTCCTCCGGCCTCGAAGACGTCACGTACCTGCGTGGTGTGCAGGTGGCCGACGCCGACGGCACGGTGTCGTTCACCTCCGTCTTCCCCGGCTGCTACTCCGGTCGCTGGCCGCACATCCACTTCGAGATCTACCCGGACGTCGCGTCGATCACCGACTCGACGACGGCGATCGCCACGTCGCAGCTGGCCCTTCCGCAGGCCGCCTGCT
>NZ_JBLVOH010000220.1:5363-5998 GCF_053543675.1 Microbacterium umsixpiens | reverse complement strand
GGCGTCCGCACGCCGATGCGTCGCCCGAGCTCTTCGAACGCCCGCACCTCTCGATGGGAATGCACCACCAGCAGGTCGGTGTGACGGCGATAGTCGAGCGCCCCGCGCTGGGCGGGGATGGCCATGCCGGGAAGCCCCGAGACGGTGACCGGTCGATGCTCCAGCGCGTCGATGACGCGCCCCATGAGCCGCACGAACGGTCCGCGCCCGGCGAGCAGCACCACGTCGGGGCGCTGCCCGGCCAGCCAGGCCGCCGTCTCCGCGAACCCGATGCGGGTGATGTCGTCGGAGCCGAGCGTCGTGCCCGCCAGCGCCGTGCGCTGCTGCTCGACACTGGCCGTGAGCGGGGTGCGTACGAGCAGCAGGTGTGGACGCAGGCCCGGCACCGAGCCGAGGAGCGAGGCCGCCCACTTCACGAAGGAGTCGGCGTCCGCGATGGCGACGACGCGGATGCCGGTGGCCTCGGTCATGCCGAGATGCGGCGCAGCTTCGCCATCGGCGCGCGCTCGCTGTCGAACACGCGCTTGACCCCGTCGCCGGTCGCGCGCTCGATCACGCGGATATCGCGCACCAGGTGCTCGAGACCGGTCGGCTCGAGGGAGGCCGCGTGGTCGGAGCCCCACATCGTGCGGTCG
>NZ_JBLVOH010000220.1:3512-5281 GCF_053543675.1 Microbacterium umsixpiens | reverse complement strand
CCCCCGCGACTGCGCCGATGGCCACCGCGGCGAGGGAGATCTGCAGGCCGCGCTCGTGCCCCGAGTAGCCGACGGGCACACCCGGGTAGCGGTCGCGCAGGGTGGCGATCACGCGCAGGTTCGCCTCTTCGGGCTCGAGCGGGTAGGTCGAGGTCGCGTGCATGAGGACCACCCGGTCGGTGCCGAGCGTGTCGAGCGCCCGGTCGATCTGCTCGATGGTCGACATGCCGGTCGAGAGGATGACGGGCTTGCCCGTCTCGCGCAGGGCGACCAGCAGCTCGGTATCGGTGAGGCTGGCCGAGGCGACCTTGTGCGCCACCACGTTGAGGTCTTCGAGGAAGTCGACGCTCGGCACGTCCCACGGCGACGCGAACCAGTCCAGGCCGAGCATGGTGGCGTGATCGCCGATCTCGACGTACTCGTCGCGGCCGAACTCGACGCGACGGCGGTAGTCGAGGTAGCTCATGACGCCCCACGGCGTCTCACGCGGAACGTCGCGCATGTGCTCGGGAGTGGAGATCTCGGGCGTGCGCTTCTGGAACTTCACCGCATCGGCGCCGGCGCGGGCTGCGACGTCGATGAGCTTCTTCGCGATGTCGACATCGCCGTTGTGATTGAGTCCGATCTCGGCGATGACATAGGCGGGACGACCGCCGCCGATCACTCGTGAGCCGATGCTGACAGTCATGATTCCTCCGGTCGTCGAGCGCTGGTGCAACCCCTCCCTCCTGAGTACGGGCCGAGGATGAACACCGGGCGACGGCCGGGTTACCGGCATCGGTCAGCTCGACAACACCCGTTCGATCAGCTCCCTCACCGCACCCTCGCCGCCGCGCCGGCGCAGCACCACACGGGCCTCCTCGATCACGAGCGGATGTGCGTTGGCGACCGCGACCGGCCAGCCCACGATCCGCATCGCCGGAAGGTCGTTGACGTCGTTCCCGAGGTAGGCGATGTCGGCGAGCGGCACGTCGTTCTCCTGCGCCCAGTCGCGCAGTGCCGTCTCCTTGTCGTCGAGGCCATGGAGCACCGGAACGCGGAGCTTCGTCGCCCGGGCGCGGACCACGGGATTGACCTCGGTCGACAGGATGAGCAGCGGCACACCGGCGCGGCGCAGCAGGGCAACCCCCATCCCGTCCTCGCGGCTGACCCTCACCCGTTCCCCGCCGTCTGCATCGATGATCGCGGTGTCGTCGGTGTGCACGCCGTCGAAGTCGGTCACGACCGCCCGCACCGGGATGCGCCCTGGAACCTCGTGCAGGGTCGCGAGAGCACGGGCGACTCGGAGCTGATCCGCATCGTCGATCTCGATCGCCGTCCACTCCGGCACCGCAGCGATGCGGATCCTGCCGAAGAACCGATGCCGGCTCTCACGGAACCCCGCGGCCCGGAACACATAGAAGGCGCCGGTCTCGAGGTGGTGCGGCTCCCGGTCCTGGCGCCGCGGGCGGTGCGCGGCTTCGTGGTTGATCGCGACCGCCTCACCGCGGTCGTCTTCCCGCCACAGGAATCCGTAGGTCTCATGGGCCGCGAACACGCTGTCGGCGCGGTCTGCACGAATCTCCTCCACGGCCGCGGCGAGCGCGTCACTCGGGATGAACGGCGACGTCGCCTGCAGGAACGCCACGATCTCGACCCTCTCTCCGGCTGCTTCGAGCTCGTCGAGGGCATGCAGGATCGCGCTCTCCGAGGTCGCAGTGTCTTCGGCGAGCTCGGCGGGGCGGCGGATGACACGGGCTCCCGCGGTGTTCGCGACCGCGGCGATCTCG
>NZ_JBLVOH010000220.1:729-3432 GCF_053543675.1 Microbacterium umsixpiens | reverse complement strand
CCAGGTCGATGCCGGATGCCGCGGTCGCCGCCCGAACAGCACGCTCGACCAGCGGGACTCCGCCCACCCGCTGGAGGTTCTTGCGCGGCACCTGCTTCGACCCGCCGCGCGCGGGGATGATCGCCACCGTGAGGGGCCGCTGCTCGTCCATGTCGTTCGTCGTCATCGTCATCGTCATCCTCGTCGTCATCGTCATCGCCCGCGCAGCGCCCGCCAGGCACGACCGACTCGTCGCCGCGCGCCGAGGGCGTGGAGCCGCCACTCCTCGACCCTGCCCACTCCGCCGGCGGGGCGCAATGCACGGTTCAGGGCGCGCTCCCGCGGCGCTCCCGGCAGCCGCAGCTCCGCAAGCCGTCGTGGCGCGAAATACCGATCCCGCTCGACCGGGTCCAGGTCGTGCAGCAGCTCTTCGGCGCGACCGCGCAGATGGGCGGCGCTCTCAGGCTGCATCGCGTAGCCGACGGCATCCACCAGCAGTTGCAGCCGGGCGGGGTCGCCGTAGGGCGCGTCGTCGCGGGTGAGGGCATCGACCAGGGTCACGGGCATGCGGTTGCTGTTCTCGAACGGCGTCAGCGCCGCCAGCACCCGGTCGTTGCCCGCCGATCCGATCGCCCGACCGAAGAGCGTGTGCACGGTCGGCAACGCGGTCGAGAACCCGGCGACGACGGCCAGCGCATCCAGTCGTTCAGCGAGCAGCTCGGCCGCGAGCGGGCCGCGATACTCGACGAAGTCGATCCCGTGCACGTGCGCCCGATCGCGAACCGCCGCGGTCATCAGCGGCGGTGCGGCGGGGTGCGGCTTGAAGACGATGCGCTGCGGAGCCCACCGCGCGGCGCGGTCGATCAGCTGCTTCTGCAGGTCGATCTCCGCGGCGGGCGTCATGAGTCCGAGCGCCGACAGGTACTGGCCGAGGACGAGCACGCTGGAGGCATCGTCCGCGGTGCCCGATTCGCCGGCATCCGTCTCCCGCAGTGCCGCGGCGAACGCAACGGGAGGAACCGGCACGATCTCGGCACGAGGGGACCCGACGAGCGGCCGCACTCCGGGCACCACGTCCGCATGGACCACGCGTTCGATGCGCGCCGCGACCGCATACGGCAGCCGCACCCGCATCGGCGAGTAGGTCATGAGCCCATCCCCCACGATGGTGATCCGCGCGTGCGGGAACAACGCCATCAGGGTGCGGGCCGGCGCGACCTGCGGGCTCTGCACGAACAGCTCCAGGCCCTGAGGATCGAGTCGCCACGCCCGTACGAGCAACCGCTCCAGGATCGGGAGGTCGGCCTCAGCGGGTTCCCACGAGCTCGGATGCAACGGGCCGAGGACATCTTCCAGCGGCTCGACGCGGTCGAACCGCGCGCGCAGCGGCCCGAGCACGGGGTCGCCCGCGATGCCGACCGCCGTCTCCGGCACCCGGCTCGAGGTGAACGGCACCAGGATGCGCTCCGCCCCGCCGTCGCGGCCGAGGAGCCCGGCGTCGATCGCCGCGGCGGCCGTGGCGAGTCCGTACGCACTGTGCAGCGCGAAGACCTGGGTCATGCCGTGCGCCCTGCCTGTCGGAGAACACGCGCCAGCACCCGCCGGCGCGGCCCGTCGAAGCGCGTGAGCGTCTCGTCGAGCTCGCCATCGGGCAGCCGGCGGAGCATGTCCCGGATGCCGCTGCGCATCTCGGCGCGCAGCCGCGGGTGCATGCGACGCGCACGCACCAGATGGTGGGAGCTGAGCGCGAGCGCGGTCCACACGACCTTGGGCAGGAAGCGCTCCGCCTCGGGATCCTGCTCGACGACGGCGATGACCTCGTCCATCGCGCGGGCGAAGTCGAGCTGGCGGCGATCCCGGGCCTGGGTGAGCGACGTCGCGATGCCGCGTCGGTAGAGCAGCGCGGGGGCATCCACGACGGCGAACGACCCCGCGCGAAGATGGAGCCGCCAGATCCAGGGCCGGTCCTCCGCCGTGAACAGCCCCTCGGGGAACCGCGCCAGCCCGTCGTCGAGAACGCGGCGGTGGAAGACACCCGCCCACGCGTAGGGGTAGTCGACCATCGTGGATTCGTTCTCGGGCAGGATCGCCTCCCGCGGAACGAGCACGCGTTCGCGCCACGGGTGCGGGGCACGCACGAGCGCCCGGTGCGATCCGGTGACCGTGACGTGGTCGGTGCGGAGGAAGTCGCAGTCCAGCTCGCGCAACCGCGACACCAGCACCTCGAGCCGGCGCGGCTGCATCCAGTCGTCACCGTCGAGGAAGCAGAAGGCGTCGCCCTCGACCCGTTCGAGCCCTTGATTCCGGGCGGTCGCCAGCCCCCGGGCGATCGGGTTCCGGATGAGCTCGACGTTCGGGAGGCGCTCGGCATACGCGCGCATGAGTGCACCGGTGTCGTCACGCGAGCCGTCGTCGATGGCGACGAGCTTGAGCGCAGAAGGATCGTCGAACTGGCGGGTGAGCGTCTCGAGCGTCGTCCCGATATACGCGCCGGCGTCTTTCGCGGGCAGGATGACGGTGACGAGGGGTGTGCGCACGGAACTCCAGGGACAGGTGGTGTCCCGGAATCGTGCCAGGTCGCTGTTGCCGGACGGCGACGCGAAGGTGAACGACCGGTGTCCACGGACGCTGCCGAGGTGCGCAGTGAGGTGTGGCCCCGTACCCGAACGGAGCCACACCTCCCAGTGCTACGCACTGCCGAACGCGAGGCGTTCGGAGAGCGGG
>NZ_JBLVOH010000220.1:0-709 GCF_053543675.1 Microbacterium umsixpiens | reverse complement strand
CTGCTGACCCCCATCAGCCGGACCCGGGACGTTGTGTGTCGTCGCGCTCCCTCCCCCTAGAGATACGCGCGACGACACGTAACATAATACATGTCGCATTTCGTGAAGCTGTACGTAGGCCGAGATCCGGCGCGCGACTCGCGGTCGAGTTCGCGAGGATCCGTTCGATCGGCGACGATGGGAGCATGCTCTGGCCCTTCGGATCGACGTGGCGTCCGGTGCGGCAGAAGCAGCGCGACACCCTGGACCTGCAATGGCTGACCGCCCGGACCTGGACCCGACGCTGGTACCCGCAGGGCATCGACCTCGGCGAGTGGCGGAGTCGACGCACCGTGGCGGTGAGCTGGTTCCGGCAACAGCTCGACGGCGTGCATCTCGCCTCCCGCGTGACGTTCGTCGACCTCGAGCGCTCCCGCCATCTCGACGTGCTGCTCGCCGTCCCCGGCAACGACGGCGAACTGCAGCCGGCACCGATCCACGCCGGTGGACTCGCCTGGTTCGACGACCGACTCTTCGTCGCGGCGACCGGTCGCGGAATCTGGGAGTTCGACCTCGCAGACGTGCGGACGGTCCGCGGCGCCGCCGCTCAGCGCATCGCCGGCGGGCGACCTCGGCGCGGTCGCACCACGGCGCTCGTCGCCGTGCGCACGCACGTGCACCCGGTCGCGCTGCGCTGCTCGTACCTGGGTCGGGTGTTCGACGAGGACGG
>NZ_JBLVOH010000219.1:736-9479 GCF_053543675.1 Microbacterium umsixpiens | reverse complement strand
ACGGGCACGCCGTACGACGCGAACAGCCGGCCGTCGACGAACAGCACCGCGGTCTGGGTGAGCCCCTGCGACACGGGCGGGAACTGCACCGCGCTGATCGCGGTCAGGTCGTGGTCGACGCGCACGGTGCCGAACATGTTCGTGAGGCCGGTCGGCGCGATCATGTCGTCGTAATGGTGGGTGACCGCAACGGCGGCGAGGTCCTCGACGGTGGGGATGAGCGGATGCATGATGCCTTTCGAGGGGCGGGGCGAGGGGCGGGAGAGGGGTCAGTACTGGCCGAGCGCGAGGCCCTTGGCGAAGAACCGCTGCGTGCAGAGGAACAGGATCACGGTCGGGAGCGAGACGAGCACGGCCGCGGCGAGCACGACCGACATCTGTGCGCCGCCATAGGTGCTCTGCATGCCGGACAGGGTCGTGATGATCGGGCGGATGTCGTCGGACTGGCTGAGTGTGAGGCCGAGCAGCAGGTCGTTCCACACGAAGGTCGCCTGCAGGATGAAGATCGCGACCAGCGCGCTCGACGCCATCGGCAGGTACAGCCGCACGAAGATGCGCCAGGTGGTGGCGCCGTCGAGCACCGCGGCCTCGAACACGTTGTGCGCGACGCCGGTGAAGAAGTTGCGCATCACGAAGGCCGAGAACGGGATCGAGATCACCGTGTAGATGATCACCATGCCCACGCGGGTGTCGAAGAGTCCGATGCGCGAGTAGGCGTCGAACAGCGGCAGCAGCACCATCTGCAGCGGGAACACCGTGCCGCCGAAGATCACGACGAACCACAGGAAGCCGCGCTTGAGGCGCAGGGCCACGATCGCGTACCCGGCCGCCGCGCCCACGAGCACGGCGATGGTCGGCGAGACGATCGAGTAGATGAGGGTGCTGAGGATGCTGTCGCCGAGGCCCGAGAGCTCGAACGCGTCGGCGAAGTTCTCGAACAGGTGGAACTCGGTGGGGATCCACGACTCCTTCGAGGTGAAGGTCATCGGGTCCTTCATCGCGTTCACGACGAGGAGGTACGCGGGCAGCAGCCACACGATTCCGAGGATGACGAGGACGGCCGTTCTGATGATCTTCGACATCACATCTCCTTCTTCGGGGAGAGCTGCTGACGCAGGTACAGCACCGACGCGACCAGGGTGATGACGGTGAGGAACACCGCGATCGCCGAGCCGAGTCCGTAGTCGCTGTTCACGAACGTCTCCTTGTACATCGTCAGCGCGAGGGTCTCCGAGACGGTGCCCGGTCCGCCCTTGGTCATGCCCCAGACGATGTCGAAGGTCTTGAGGCTCGCGACGATCGAGAGCCCGACGACCACCGCCGTGAGCGGGCGGAGCATCGGCCAGAGGATGCTGGTGAACAGGCGCACGCCGCCGGCGCCGTCGATGCGCGCGGCCTCGAGCGGCTCCTTCGGGATGGCCTGCAGGCCGATCGTGAACAGCAGCGCGTTCACGCCGACGCCCTGCCACGACGAGGCGATGATCATGACGATCGTGTTGAGCGGAGCATCCAGCAGCCACCGCGGCGGGTCGGTCACGCCGAACGCGGCCAGGGCCTGGTCGAGTGCTCCGCCGGAGGAGAGGATGAACGACCACACCACGCCGACGCCGATGCCGGAGAGGGCGTAGGGGATGAGGAAGGGGAGGCGCAGCCAGATGCCGCCGCCGAGGTTCCAGGTGAGCAGGGCGATCGCCAGGCCGATGCCGACCGGGATGATCAGGGTGCCGATCACCCAGAGCACGGTGTTCATCGCGGAGCCCACGAAGTCGCCGTCGGTGAACATCTCGACGTAGTTGTCGAGCCCGATCCAGTCGGGGCTGCCGAGGCCGTTGTACTTCGTGAAGCTGAGGAACACCGTCCACAGCAGGGGGAGGTAGAGCAGGACCGCGACCAGGATCACGCCCGGGGCGATGAAGCCCCGGGCGGACCACTGGTACGGCGACTTCTGATGCGCCATCCGACGCTTACTCCTGCTCTGCCCAGTACTTGTCAGCCGTGGCCTGGATCTTCTCCAGGAACGGCATCGGGTCGCCGGGGTTGGCGTTGAAGGCGCCGAACTGCTCGATCGCGGTGGTCACGATCTCGGTCGGCATCGCCTCGAAGAACCGGTCGTACAGCATGTAGTCGTCGCCGGCGATGGTGGTGCCCAGCTCGGCGAGAGCGGGGTCTGCGACCTTCGCCTTCGGGTTGAACGCCACGTCGCCGTGGGCGTCGTTCCAGGCGGTCTGCGCGTCGGGTGACATCCACCACTCGGCGTAGGCGAGACCGAGGTCGCGCTGCTTCGAGTTCTCGGCGGTGCAGATCGGGCCCGACTCCACGGCGACCGGGGTGGCGTCGAGGTCGTCGTTGACGGCCGGGATCGCGAACATCCCGTAGTCGTCGGTGGTCATGCCCGCGCCCTCGAGGTTGCCCGCGAAGAACGTGCCGAAGTTGATCATGGCGTAGTCGCCCTGCTTGAGGCCGACCGCGGGATCGGTGGTGCTGCCCGCGTCGCTGAACCAGCCGGCCTCCTGCTCCTCGAGCCACACGTTCATGACGTCGACGATCTCGGGGTCGGTGTACTTCACGTCGCCCGTGGTGAGCCCGGCGTACAGGTCGGGGTCGGTCGAGGCGACCAGGTGCTGGAACCATTGGAACGTGAAGAGCACGCTGGTCTGATAGTACGGGGTGACCCCGGCATCCTTCAGCGTCTCGGCGGCATCGTTCAGCTCGTCCCAGCTGGTGGGCACCTCGATGCCGTTGTCGGCGAAGGCGGCCTTGTTGTAGAACATGATCCAGTAGGCGATGTTCATCGGCACGCAGTACTGCTTGTCGTCGTAGGTGTAGCTGTCGCGCAGGTCTTCGCTCACCCAGCCCTCGTCGACGGCCTTGGTCCAGATGTCGGTGGTCTCGGCCACCAGGCCTTCGTCGACCAGCTGCTTGAGCGAGTCGCCGGTGTGCCAGGTGAACAGGCCGGGCGACTTGTCGGTGCGGAACGACTGCTTGATGAAGGCGTCGTACTGGTTCGCGTCCGAGTAGCCGGTGGTCTTGAGGGTGATGTCGACGGCCTCGCCGCTGACCTCGTTGAGCGACTCGAAGTCGGGCTTCCACGCCGCCTTGTCGGTGTAGAAGTTGAGCGTGCCGGTCACCTCGCCGGCGTCTCCGGATCCGGAGTCGCCGGAGCACCCGGCGAGGGCCAGGGTGCCGAGGAGGAGACCGGCCGCGGCAGCGGCGATCGTGCGTCGCGAAATCATTCAGAACTCCCTTGTTCGTTTGGTATCGTTACCATAAATCTGGGTTCACGCTACCAAGGTGATGAGTGCGGTGCAAGGGATTCCCTCGCGGGATCCTCGCGGATGGTGCGTCATTGCGGGTGCTGCGTTCGGGTTGCTGTGTGCGGTTTCCGTGTTCAGTTGTCGCTCGTGCGCGAGCCGCGCACGTACGCCTTGACGGTCGCGAAGCGGGCGCTGCGCGAGTTCTCGGTGCGCTCGATCCGGTACGCCCCCACCGCGGCCGGGACGATGAACGTCTCGGCGTAGTGGATGACGAAGGGCTCGAAGGCGCCGGTCGGGCTGACGACCTGCACCTCATCCCCCTCGACCAGGTTGAGCACGTTGACCGTGCCCTCGGTGTCGTGGTCGGCGCCGCCGGTGAACCAGTGCCGGCGCACCTCGATGAACTCGAGCTCGTGCAGGCCCGTGCTCTCTTCGATCACGTCGCCGTCGGTGCGGATCGTCTGCACCTGGTCGATCAGGTTGTCGCCGACCCAGGTGGTGTCGCGGTCCCACTGGATGTTGCGGGCGCCGTGGTCGAGGTGCACGGGGCGGGGGATGCCGTCGAGGCCGACGCGGCCCCAGTCCCAGAGCTTGAAGGTGAAGATGAACGGCGTCGCCGAGATCTCCAGCACCATCGAGTTCGCGCCCGAACAGTGCACGGTGCCGGCCGGGATCGCGAAGTGGTCGTGCTTGCGGGCCGGGAACGAGTTGACGTACTTGTCGGCGGGGAACGGATGCTCGCCGTCCTGCGCCGTCGCCAGATCCTGCAGCATCTCGGTGCGGTCGATGCCCTCCTTGGTGCCGAGGTACACCACCGCATCGTCGCCGACGTCGAGCATGTAGTAGCTCTCGTCCTGCGTGTAGTGCATGCCGAAGGTGTTCTGGATGTAGTCGGTCAGCGGGTGCACCTGCAGGCTGAGGTTGCCGCCGTCCATCGTGTCGAGGAAGTCGAAGCGGATCGGGAACTCGGCGCCGAAGCGCGAGAACGTCTTCGCGCCGAGCAAGTCGACCGGGCGGCGGAAGACCAGGTCGAGGGCGGGGATCTCGATCACGCCGCCCTCTCCCTCCAGCAGCAGCGAGTTCTCCTCGGGCACGCAGTCGAAGCACCACGCGTAGTTGTCCTTCGAGGGGTCGAGGCCGATGAGGTTCTTCATCCACTGGCCGCCCCAGACTCCGGGGTCGAAGAACGGTACGACGCGGAACGGCCGGTGCGCGGCATCCTTCAGTGCCTGGCGGAACGCGTTTCCGGTGATCATGCCGGCTTCGGGGGAGTCCGGATGCTGTTCGGCCGGGGCGATCGCGTTGCCGTCGAGCACGAAGTTGACCGTGTCGAACAGGCTGCGCTTGTGTCGGTCGGCGACGCGCCACTCGACGAAGAAGCCGCGCTTGTACTTACGCAGGTTGTCTTCCGAGGCGTTGTCGGCACGCCAGTTCGTGGCGCCCTTGCGCTGGCGCAGCTGAATCTCCCAGCGGGCCATGTCGACGAGCACGGTCGCGGAGGCGCCATCGAGGCGCGGGGCGAGGAGCGCGGCCCCCCAGCCGATCACGACGGTGGGGGTCTGCGTGATGCCGCCGGCGAGGGCGTCGAGCTTCGCGGCGTCGTAGAAGTCGGTCAGGGTGAAGTGGCTCATCACGCCGAAGACGCGGTCGTCGGTGAGGTTCGGGGCGATCAGCTGCTCGACCTCGGCGACCGGGCGCGCGGCGGTCTCGACATCGACGACGGTCCAGTCCGGCAGGGCGTCGCGCACCGCGGTCGTGAGGGCGGGGACATCGACTCCCGGGTAGGCGTCCACCAGCAGCACGGGGGCGGTGCCGGTCACGCGGGCGCAGGCCTCGGCGAGCTCGGCGGCGTCGGTCCAGCCCTCGGTGCCGCGGAGGATGCGCTCGCCCGGGGGGAGCGCCACGGTGGGCTGGGTGTCGTAGCGACCTCGGGTCGTGTGCCCTTCGTGCATGTCGCTGATCGGGGTGGTCACTGTTCCTCCTGCGGTGTGGCGGTGTGAATGGTCGTGGCGCGGGCGAGGACGCTGAGTCCGCGGGCGACGGAGAGTTCGGGCTCTGGGGGGACGACGAACTGCGGCGTCGTCATCGAGGGCCAGAGGTGTTGGCGCACGTGGGCCTCGATCGGGGCGCGGACCGCATCGCCCGCGCGCAGGATCCCGCCGGACAGGATCACCACCGCCGGGTCGTACGAGTGCACGAGCGACGTGACGACCGCGCCCCACACGTGCAGGAAGCGGTCGCGGATGCCGGGGTGCGCGTCGGTCGTGAAGACCTCGGTCATGGTGGTGCCGGAGGGGAGCGCCCAGGTGCTCGCCAGCGCCTCGCCGCATCCGACATTCCCGCACGGGCAGACCGGGCCGTCGAGGTCGACCGTGAGGTGTCCGCCGAGGATGCCGGCGTGCCCGGTGCGTCCGCGCAGGGGCATGCCGTCGATCATGGCCGCGGTGCCGATGCCGGTACCGAGGGTGACGAGCACCGCATCGCCCTCGCGGGCTGCACTGCCCGTCGAGGTCTCGCCGATCAGGGCGGCCCTGGCGTCGTTCTCGACCGCGGCGGGGAGGCCGAACTCGGTGAGCGCCCAGCTGTTCAGGTCGAGGCCCTCGAGGAAGTCGTACTTCGCGTTGGCGTGCAGCATCCGTCCGCTGGTCGGGTCGACGACGCCCGGGACGGCGATGCCCACGGCATCCGCGGGACGCGTGGTCTCGGTCAGGAGTCGGCGGGCTTCGGCGGCGGCGGCGGCCAGGTCGGCGGGGCTACCGAGCACGGGGATGCTGCCCGAGGCGACGACACGGTTGCCGTCGATCACGGCGAGCTTGATCTCGGTGCCCCCGAAATCGATGCACAGCTCCATCCGGCCTCCTCGTCGCCTCATCCGACTGCCTCGTCGATGATTGGTAACGTTATCAACGCGGTGTGGGGGTGTCAACACCCGATCGGATGCGGGGAGTTCCGGACTCAGCGCACGGAGCGGAGCCACCCCTCATCGGCACACCTGCATGACCCCGCGGCCACCTGCATGACAGTGCGTCGGTAATCACTCATGCATCCGGCATGGAGTCATGCAAGTGGTGTCCGGATGGAGCGGGTGCCCGGACGGAGGTGCCTGGGCGCGGAGGTCAGCGCACGGAGCGGAGCGACACCGGCAGTTCGACCTCGCGCGGCGCGGCGTCCCGGTCCCCGCCGTCGAGGCGGTCGAGCAGCAGGCGGGTGACCGTGCGGCCTAGTTCGCGCGGATCGTGGTCGATCACGCTGATGGGCACGGGCGACAGCTCGGCGAGCTCGAAGTCGTCGAAGCTCATGATCTCGGGGAAGTCGGCCGCGGCGCGGGACCCGGCGTTGAGCTGGGCGCTGATCTCCTTGAGCGCGCCGATGGCGTTGCGGTTGTTCGCGCAGAAGATGGCGGTGGGCGGATGCTCGAGGCCGAGCAGTGCCCGGGTGGCTTCGCGGGCCTGGTCGACGGTCTGCTGGTTCGCGGCGACGATGCTCGGGTCGACAGCGAGTCCGCGTTCTTCGAGTGCACGCACGTAGCCGGCGTATCGGCGCTCACCGGTGAAGATCGACAGCGCATTGCCGAGGTAGCCGATGCGGGTGTGGCCGTGGTCGATGAGCGCGATCGTGCCGCGGTGCGCGCCGTCGTCGTCGGCGAGCACGACGCTGTCGACCGCGAGTCCGTCGATGCGGCGCGAGGCGAGGACCACGGGTACGCCCTGGCTCTGGGAGTGCGCGAGGTGGGCGGAAGTGGGGCCGGCGGGCACGACGATGAGTCCATCGACGCGGCGGCCGAGGAAGTCGCCGACGAGGTCGGCTTCGCGCGCGGCATCTTCCGACGTGTTGCCGAGCAGAATGCGGCGGCCGGTGAGCGCGGCCTCCTCTTCGACGCCGAGCGCGAAGGTGCTGTAGTACGGGTTGGCGATGTTCGTGATCGCGACGCCGATGAGTCCGCTGCTGTGGCCGGGACGGATGCTGCGGGCGTTCTCGTTGCGGTGGTAGCCGAGTTCGGCGACGGCTTCCATGACGCGCTGCTGCACGTCGGGTTTGACGTTGAGTCCGCCCGAGAGCGTGCGCGACACGGTCATGGGGCTGACGCCCGCTCGGGTCGCGACCTCTTTCACGGTCGGGCGGCGCGCTCGTTCGCTCATCACTGCCCTCCGGATGTCGTGCGTGCGATCTAGGGAACGTTACCAGCGGGCTCCGGGATCCGCGGGGCCGTCGCGGGATGCCGCGCCCGTCGTCACGGATGGAAACGCGAAGTGCGACCGGGGCGGGCCGTCCGTAGATTGGTCGGACCCCGCTGTGAATGGAGTTTCCCGTGCCCGAGATCCGTGCCCCGCATCTGTCCTGTACGGACGCTGTCGGCTGAGCCGGCGCGAACCCACGACCATGACCGCACATCCCTCCTCGCATCCGTTCGACGAACGCACCCGCCTGTTCCTCGACAGGCCGCAGAGCCGCAAGTGGAGTCTGCACCCCGGTCGTATCGGGGCGTGGGTGGCGGAGATGGACTTCGGGATCGCGCCCGAGATCGCGGCGGCGCTGCACCGGGCGGTCGACGACGAGAACCTCGGGTACCTCTCACCGCCGCAGGCCGCGGAGCTGGGGGAGGCCACCGCGGGATGGATGCGAAGCGAATACGACTGGGCGGTCGACCCGGAGCGCGTGCACCCGGTGTCGGATGTGATGGCCGCACTCGGGGTCGCGGTGCAGGAGTATGCACCCGCTGGCTCGCGGGTGATCGTGCCGACTCCGGCCTATATGCCGTTCCTGACATATCTGCCGGCGATCGGGCATCCGGTGATCGAGGTTCCGGGTGTGGAGGTCGACGGACGCTGGCAGCACGACCTGCAGCGCATCGACGAGGCGTTCGCCGCGGGGGCGCGGACGCTCGTGCTCTGCAACCCGCACAACCCGACGGGAACGATCGTCGGTCGGGAAGAGCTCGAGGCGATCGCCGAGGTCGTCGAGCGGCACGGCGGGCGGGTGTTCGCGGATGAGATCCACGCGCCGCTGCGCTACGACGGGGCGCCCTTCGTCCCGTACGCGTCGGTGTCGGAGGCGACGGCCGCGCATACGGTGACGGGGACGAGCGCGTCGAAGGCGTGGAACATCCCGGGGCTGAAGACCGCGCAGCTCATCACCTCGAACGATGCGGATCAGCAGCTGTACAAACGGTTCGGGTTCGCGGTGCAGCACGGGGCGTCGACCCTCGGCGTCGTGGCGTCGACGGCCGCGTATCGCGAGGGCAAGCCCTGGCTGTCGGACGTGCTCGACTACCTCGACGGGTCGCGGCGGGAGCTCACCTCGCTGGTGGCGGAGCATCTGCCCGGCGCCGTGTACCGGGTGCCCGATGCCACGTATATCGGCTGGATCGACACCCGTGCGCTTGGCATCGCGGGGCCGCCGGCGGAGTTCTTCCGCGAGCAGGCCGGGGTCGTGCTCACCGAGGGTCGTCTGCTCGGACGCGGGGCGGAGGGCTTCGTCCGGGGCGTGTT